>NZ_JAVKBY010000236.1:0-11789 GCF_040222985.1 Coleofasciculus sp. F4-SAH-05 | reverse complement strand
TTACACTTACAAAGTTAGTTGAGATGAAATCCCCTGTTTCTGATTATCCCTGATTGGCTGAGGAGTTCAAGCGATCGCGCCAACTGAACCGCCCTTATATCATACCAGCACAATAAAGTCAACAAAAATCAGGGAATAGGGAAAAGGTAACATTACGCAAACAACTGCGGAAACGCGATCGCACAGTCGAACCTGACTTAACCTCTATCTCTATTCACTACCCAGACACACGACAGGTAAAATTGGCATACGGTAGCGATCGCTCAACTGGATAAAGCTGGGATGAAAGGTTTACAAAACCTTTAAAATAAATGTCATATTTTTTACAGTATCTTTATGGTTTATTGATTAGTTTTATTTTAAAATAAAACTAATCAATAGGCAGAACTAAAAGAATTTGTTAATTCATTACCACTCAGAGAGGCATCTATGCTACAGAAGCATCTACTAGCTCAAGGTTTATTGGCATTCGTTACACCTTTAGTAACAGGTTTAGCTATTACTACTTCGCCCGCTATCGCCGCTACTTTAGCCTCTTCTGAGGCGAGAGTCAATCTTGACAATTTTAGCCACACCCCGACCGACATTTTGACGCTCACAGATACTCGCACAAATACGATCGCCACCAATGGAGAGGTGACAGCAGATGCCAAAGCCGAAGCCTATTTTACAGCTAATCCGTTCGGTACAACAGAAGCCAATAATTACTCCTGGAGTCAAACTGAAGGTGATGGCAGACGCTACGTTGGCTTGGCAGAAAGTTTTGCTGCCATTATTGGTTATGATTTTATCGTCAATGCCGGGGATACATTTGACTTCGATTTTATGGGGTTTTTAGACCTAGAAACGTCAATGGATAATCTGCCTGGAGAATACGCCATGGCTGAGGGAATGGTTTCTTGGGAATTGTACGACAGTACTAATCCAGCGAATTGGGTGCTGTTAGATTCATTCCTGCTATCTGGAATTTTGGATACTCTAGGAGAGTCTGATACTTTAGATTATCAGAAAACTAATAGTTTTACATTAAATCCCAGTGAGACGTCTTTGGAGACTGACTTTGTTGGACAAGAGGAACTGGCTAAAGCTGTAATCAATGGGTCATATTCAAAGACATTTGATAGCTTAACTAAGTTAATTCTAGTCGAAGCCAAAACGAATCAAGCCCAAGTTCAAGCTGTGCCTGAATCCTCTAGTCTACTGGGGTTACTTGTATTAGCTCTGCTGTGCCTAGGATATCGATTTAAACTGAAAGGGCGGGTTGAGTAATATCTGGGTGAGGTAAGAAATGATAATGTTTTCTTTAGGTTTGGTTATGCAGCCGATAATTAATTTCACTGGTGAGCCACTCTTGAAACAGGCGATCGCGGATTTCTTGATACCGTTGAGGGGTTAATTCGGCAGGGATAAAGGCTTCGACCATGAGAATATGATAACCCAAAGGAGTTTGGATGGGACTAATCACTTCTTTGGGGGACGTATTAAAAACGGCGGCGGCTATCTCGGGTTTTAATTGCCAACGGTAAAGAGTGCCTTCACAACCACACTGCTGTCGCCGTTTCTCATCACTATCATAGAGATGGGCAGCTTGATAAAAGCTAATTTCTCCTTCTTCAATTTCATAGAAGAGTTCTTGGGCGACTGACTCAGTGGGAAGAATAATTTGATAGAGTAAAACTTGATCAAACTGAATCTTATTCTGGGCAAAAAACTTCTCCACCTCCTTGGCAAAGAGAGATTCAGCAAGTTTCTCCGTCAGCAGGCGATCGCAAATTCCCGCTTCCCAATCATCCGGGGAGATCATCTGCTCAGTCAGCCAAGCCAAGGTATCTGACGCCTTCTCCAGACGCATTTCCCGACGTTGGCGATCGGCTTCTGCTTGAACTTCTTGAGCCGTGACGGCTATACCCCGTTCTTGAGCCGTTTGATTAATCACGTTTTGGGATAAAACTTTATAGACTATCTCCTTCAGTTGTCGGTTTCGTTTTAAGAGACTAAGGATTTCATCTAAATTGACAGGAATTGTCGAACTATCGTGCATCGATATCTCAAACTGGACGTTCAGAATCTTCGTTCGTTCGTAGTTGGCACTTTAGTGCCATAATCCGGGAGCATCACCAACGACAAACTCTTAGGTTTAGTCGAGACTAGAATTAACCGGAACCCAGCGCAAACCTAAACCTGGGAAAACTCGACTGGGTACTCCGACGAATCGATACGTAACCGATTCGTTACTATCACTCTCTTGAGAACGACTACTACTGTGACTTTGGCTAGTGCTGCTATTTTCTCCAGGTGATGGTGCAGAAAAAGCCCCAATAAATGTGGCAACGGATGGCAATGTTCTCGTGGGTATCAACACTGGAGAGATGATTTGCCTCACAGAAGGTGCCGTCGGTACAGTGGAAGCAGTAACTGGAGTTGTCACCGTTGGGGGAGTGATCACTGTAGGTGGTGGTGAGGTAATCACCGGAGTTGTCACTGTTGGTGGAGTTATGACTGGGGTAGCGGAGGGAGTGACAACCGGATTGGTTACAGGTGGTGTGGCTGGCGCTGTGGCTGTCGCACTAGTGGTATTGGGAGTTGTGGTGGATGCGGTTGCGGTGGCGCTACTGCTGCTGGATGTCGCTGTGGGGGAACTTGCGGTGGCGCTGCTTGTACTTGGTGTTCCCGTAGACGAGTGAGCCGAAGCACTACTGCTACTATGGCTACCGGAACCATTGGCAGATGACGATGAGCTAGAGTGGCTAGAACTACTGCTCGAACTACCACTTGTCATCGGCGGTGGTTGAAACGTGGGATTACCCGGAATAAAAAAGTTTTGGGGTAAATTCCCAGGGATTTGAGGAACGTTTGGAGGCATAGGTTTAGCTTGACATAAGGAAGTCATCAGAAGTGCCACACTTCCAGCTAAGCTAAAACATAAAGTGTAGTGATAAATTTGCATCATCACAACTCCTTTGCAACTAGAGATACCATTCGAGGAAACAAAAATACCGAAGCAGCTACTGATTAGAGGCGAGAAATTACCATGTCCTCGAATCAATAGCTGATTGACTGAATAGATAGCAGTTTTTGAGGTGTACTGTGGTGTCGTCTGCTTATCTGTATGATAGACAAGGATAAACGGCTAGAGGTATATGGCAACTTTAGTAAGCACCCGTTTGGGCATAAGCATAAGCATCCGTATAACCTCCTAGGGAGAAGGAACGAGCGACAGCGAAACCGTAACCGTTTGCGGCTGTGTATCCTCCACTATAGGAAAAGTTAAGTCCTCTAACAGAAATGTTAACGCCGACACCAACCTGAGTCGCCACATCGACACCAACATCAAGAGATGATGAAACTCTAGGAACATAAAGCCCACCTTGTACTTTATGTTCCTCGGCTGATAAATCGTCACAGAAGTTGAGATCTTTAATAATTAATTGGGTCATTTTTTTATTCCTTCGGTTATCAAGTCAAGGGATAAAATCCCTAACAGTAACTTAGTCTCACTCATTCCGTTTACGTTTATAAAGAACCCGAGAAAGAGATTGACAATGTAAATACTCCAAGTTCGGTAAATGCCACACTGTCTTCACCAGTGGACCAGGCAAAAGCATCGCCCCAAGCTTGGGTAAACCACCCCCCAACAACTGGGGTTTCCAGCTCGACACTTTCTAAGTGTTCTAAATCTGAGATAATCATGATAGTTTTCCGGGAAAGAACTATGTTTACAACTCGTGGGAAAGAGTCCCATGAAATTTTGATTGAATAAGAGCTAAGTGATAGAATTTGTTGGCTCTATCAAATAGTAAGGAACGATGTTTAGTTGATATCCAGATTACAGCTCTCTAATTCAGAGCTTAGTAGACTTAGCCCTTATTCATTTATCGCGACTAACCTTTAACAAGAGACTAGTTTAAACTTCCTTGGTGACACCACTTAGTAATAGTAGCCAGAGTAGGTTGATGCCGATGAGTTGGAAGCAGAAGAAGCGGCGGCGGTGCTGTAATCTGTGAAGGTGTTGGTTTCGGTAAATGTGGAGGCGGAAGCACCTTCCCCATAGTAGTAGTAGTAGTAGTCGAAAGAACCACGGGCTAAAGAATCAGCAAAAGCTGTAGCACTGGCTCTATTTCCACCTTCAACGTCTCTAGATTCAGAAACGATTTGCAAATGTTCTAAGTCAGAAATAATCATTGTATCAATCCTTTTGTGTTTACAAGAAATAGGGGATACACTCACAAGCAAGTTTTGACCAGCTTAGTAATAGTAGCCAGAATAGGTTGATGCTGATGAGTTGGAAGCAGAAGAAGCGGCGGCGGTGCTGTAATCTGTGAAGGTGTTGGTTTCGGTCAATGTCGAGGCGGAAGCACCTTCCCCATAGTAGTAGTAGTAGTAGTCGAAAGAACCACGGGCTAAAGAATCAGCAAAAGCTCTAGCACTGGCAAAATTACCACCTTCAACGTCTCTAGATTCAGAAACGACTTGCAAATGCTCTAAGTCAGAAATAATCATGACATTACTCCTTGTGGTGAATAAATCGTTAATAAGTTCAAAAGCAAACTCTGATTGTTTAAGGGCTGAGTACCCGATTGAGCAAGCCATTTTTATCTGATATTGCTTACTATTTGCTCGTGGCAGAATCACTAGTCTCTAACCGAGAGCTTCGTGTACTTAGCCCTAATCAACGTCTCGTGACTAACCTTTGACAAAGGTATTCCTCTTATTGATCAGAAGATGATTGCCTTTTTTGGGGATAGTCAAACCTCAAGCATTTTCCGGTGTTAGTAGGAATACGAGCTAGCGTTACCGGAAACACTGGAATAGGAGGAGTCGCGGTAATAATAGCGACTGTCAGTATCGGTGTATAGATTCAGGTAGGCATAGGTGCGGGAGTAAGACCGACCATCAGCATCGGCATATACATAACCCCGTGCATCGGCATAAGCAGAGCCGCCTTCAATACTGTTATCTTCGCGAACGATTTCCAGATGTTCTAAGTTGGAAATAATCATGACTTTACTCCTTGAGTGTTGCTAATTAATAGTGCAGAACTTCAAACTTCAAACCTTTCCGGCGTTAGCTGGAATATGAGCTAGCGCTACCGGAAACACGGGAATAGGAGGAGTTGTTGTAGCGGTAATAATACGGGTAGTAATAGCCGTAGCCCGTATCGGTATCCGTGCGAATGGAAAGGTAGGCGTTGGTGCGGGAGTAAGACCGACCATCAGCATCAGCTGATGCGTAACCACTAGCAGAAGCACTTGCCGATCCGCCTTCAATATTGTTATCTTCGCGAAGGATTTCCAGATGTTCTAAGTTAGAAATAATCATCGTCTTCTTTACTCCAAGTTGCAATTTTTTTGTGGATCTACAACCAAATTTTTATTTCTTTTCTTTGGTTGTAAGACTAATTTAATACTTGTACCTCTTGACCGTCTTGCCAAAATGGCACGGTTACATAAAGCTTTGATGAAGAAGGAATCGTGTTTTGTGAAGGAATGATGAAGTTGGTAGTGAGGACTTTAGTCCTCTTGTAAAGAGCGCTGAAGCGCCGACTACAAACAGAAAAGGGCGCACGTCGCACAAAAGAGCGCTGAAGCGCTGACTACAAACAGAAAAGGGCGCACGCCGTGCGCCCCTACGATGCTAATCCATCCAATTTAGGCTAATACGCCAGAATATCACCGGAAAACACGGGAAATCTTCGATAAAAAATCTGTAACGCGAGGTGACAAGGATGAGAATCCCTGGTTCGCTTCACCACCTCTTACCTGCAGAGGCTGCTCGCGCACTCGCTCTAAATAGGCAAGATCCTTGATTTTGGTTAAATGCTGCTTTGATCTTGAGTCATAAGCAGGAGCATGATGGAATTGGCGATCGCGCTGATAAACGGTACTGGCTTCGGGTTCGTTGTCTTGCAGGGATTCACGATGTTCTTTGAGCAGACGGTAATAGGTTCGATAGGCTATATATTCTGACGGTTCGTAGCCAACATCGCGCAAGAGCAAAAAACACGCCCAGGAATACTTCCCATCGAGTATGGCTTCGGTAATTTCACTCAGTTGCTCCGTGTCAAGGGTTGTAGTGACTCCGGTATTGCCATCATAGGCGTTGTAAACCATAATTAATCCTCTTTTTATCTATATATCGTTGGGTAGTCTGAATGCTTTAAGCAAGCTTTATAATTGCATGCCACCTTTTTGCAGTTGTTTAATCGGATCAAATAGGATGTCTACAATCCGACGGCGACGCAAGACGATATCTGCACTCGCTGTTTGACCCGCTTTTAAGGGAATCGTGGTCTGATTATCACGAATCGAGTTCTGCTCCAGGGCGATTTCCACCTGATAAACCGCACCCAGGCGTTCATCGGGTTTACTATCGGGGGAAATTGAGGTAACTTCGCCGGAAATTATGCCGTAATCCTGATAGGGAAAGGCATCCAATTTAACTTGTACAGGCATTCCAGTCTTGACAAAACCCGCCTCTCGATCGGGTAAGATTGCCGAGAGTACCAGCGGTGTATCCTGGGGAGCGACTTCGGCAATGGTTTGTCCCGGTTGCACGACTTCGCCCGAATGGGGTAGATTCAGGGATGAGATGCTGCCATTAACAGGAGACTTCAGAGACAATTGTTGTAACTGTGCCTTAGCTGTAGTCAGGCGATTTTGCGTCTCGTTAATTTTGGCTTGGAACTGAGTCACTTGGACTTGCAGTTGCTGAATTTTTTGTTGTGACTCGAGTAACGCCCGGTTTCCCTCGGCTTTCTTTTGCGCCAATTCCGCTTGCAGTCGCTCTAATTCAGCTTGCGCTTGCCGTTGTTCGGCTTGGAGTCGCTGGGATTGTGATCGGCTTTGCAGAAGTTCTCCTTTACTTTGGGTAATTTGGTGTTGGCGATCGCGTAACGCCTGTTCTCGTTGAAAGACGATTTCCCTGGAAATAGCGCCGTCTTCGAGCAAGGGTTGCAATTGTGCCAATCGCGCTTGATGCGCCGCCACATCGGTTTGGAGTTCCTGGAGTAGCTGTTTTTGGGTGTTGATTGTCCCTTGATTTTCCACCAACAACACTTCCTGCGCCTCAGCTTGTGCCTTCCCTTGGGCGATTGCCGCTTCTTGGGCTTTAATCTGTGCGGCTAAAATAGCCCCGTGAGTTTCAGCTTCTTGGCGGGTTTGCTCAATTAAGCCCTTTGTCTGTAACCATTCGGTTTTATGGGCGGCTAACTCCTGCTGCAAGCGTTTAACCTCATTGGCGGCAATTTCGTGATCTAACTCCACCAAAACCTGACCCGCTTTCACCACCTCGCCTTCTTTAACCGCGATGTTGTCCACTTTACCGGAGACAACGGGATGGATTTTATAGACATCACCTTGGGGAACTAACCGCCCTTGGGCATGACCCACTTCATCAATAGTGCCAAAGTTTGCCCACGCGGTAAATGCTAGGCAAAAAACAAACCCACCTAAAACCAGTTTGCTGGGTAATGTGGCAGGCGGCTGATCCAATAAGGTTTGTAAAGAAGTAGACCAATTGCCATTATTATTAGATACCTCTGTAGCAGACGTCGCCAAGGTTGAGGAACCCTCCCCAGTTTCGGATGGGTGTGAGGATGCAGCAAGGGGAACACTCTCTGGCGTTCTCACTGCTACACCACCGTATACTTTTTTCAGTTGAGTCGCATCAGGCGTCAACAACCTATCCTTTAAGGGAGGAGCAGCGCTGAAATGACTTGGCTGTGTTGAACACTCTGGATTAGACACCCTGATATCATGGATGTTGATTCTCATTACTTGACCTGGAGAACATCATATCGTCACGTATTCAGTAACAATCCCTGTCAATTGCTGGAGTTCAGACAAAAGCAGGTTAAGAGCACTTTACTGATTACTCTGAACGTAATAGAGAATTTTACGCAAAAGTTTGATTTTTTTTACAAACCTTTATATAGGAACCGCCATTGTAGAGACGCGCCATGGCGCGTCTCTACAAATTGTTGAACACATCGCCAATCATTAAAAATTGGTCACAGATCGAGCTGCTGCTGTGCCAGGTGATAATAAAGACCTTGACTAGCAATCAGTTGCTCGTGGGTACCCTGTTCAACTAAAATGCCTCGGTCTAACACTAGGATACAGTCAGCATGGCGAACCGTTGAAAGACGGTGGGCAATGACTAACGTCGTGCGGTTGCGACTAATCCGAGCTAGATTTTGTTGAAACCGCCGCTCGGACTCGGTATCGAGGGAGCTGGTTGCTTCGTCAAGTATGATAATACGGGGATCATTTAATAGAGCGCGTGCGATCGCAATTCTTTGCTTTTGTCCTCCGGATAGGGTTGAACCCCGCTCCCCAACTGGGGTGTTGTATCCCAAGGGTAAGGATTGGATAAATCCATGGGCTTCTGCTAGTTTGGCAACTTCGATGACTTGCTCCAGGGTAAACTCGGGACGATAGAGAGTGATATTTTCGAGGATGGTGCCGGAAAATAAGAAACACTCTTGGGGTACGACACCAAGCTGCGATCGCAAAGACGAGGGCGAAACATGGCGAATATCATGCCCATCGACACAAATTTTGCCGCGATTCGGGTGATAGAGTCCTTGTAGCAGTTTGATTAACGTACTCTTGCCGGAACCACTCCGCCCGACAATCGCCACGGTTTGTCCGGGAGACACCTGAAACGAAATATTTTCCAGGGTGTAGTTTTCTTCCTCTTCACCATAGCGGAAGAAAACGCTCTCAAAGAGCACCTCTCCTTTTAACTGGGGTAAACCCATTAGCGGTTTTTGGGGATGTTCCTCGGGTTGGGCAAAAAAGACATCATTGAGTCGTTCCACGGATACGAGAACTTCTTGAAATTCATCCCACAGACTCACCAGGGCTAAAATCGGACTAATTACATTGCCGATGAGCATATTAAATGCCACAAATTGACCAATGGTGAGCTGTTCCTGCATCACCAAGGTGGCACCATACCAGAGTAAGGCGGTGCTACCTAAGCTATTAATTAAGCCACTGGTGGATTGAAGGAAATTACCGAGAATCTGGGCTTTGAATCGTACATTTAACATCTTCGTCAGCCGATCTTCCCAGCGCCAGCGTAGTTCTCGTTCCGCTGCGGAGGCTTTAACCGTGCCGATTCCCGATATCATTTCCACAATCTGGGAATTTTGTCCCGCATCCTCTTGGAAGATTTCCCGCGATCGCTGACGTAGTAATGGACTGGCGACAACGGTTAAAATCGCGATCGGCGGAATCATTGTCAGTACCAGTAGCGTCAGCTTCCAGTTGTAGTACACCATCAACCCTAAATAGACAAATACCATCAGGGTATCCAGCCAGGTAATCACCGCTCGTCGGGTGAGAAATGCCTGAATTTTCTGGGCTTCCTGAACCCGGGTGATAATATCCCCAACTTGGCGCGATTCAAAGAATTTTAGGGGTAAACTCAGAGCATGGTTAATAAAGCCACTAATAAAGGTTAGATCTAAGCGATTGGCAAAATAGTCTAAGAAATATTGTCGGGTGGCACTTAAGCCAATCCGCCACAGGTTAAATAAGACGAGTCCCAGGGCGAAGACATTCAGCGTCGTAAAACTGCGGTTGACCACCACCCGGTCTAGAATAATTTGGGTAAATAGGGGCGTAATTAGACTGAATAGTTGCAGGAGTAACGACGCCAGCAGAATTTGCCCAATTAAGATCCGATGGGGCCACAGGACTTTTAAGAAGCGCCCAAGGGAGTTCTTTTCGTTGGGTGTGGCGGCGAGTTCAGGTGTCGGATCTAAGAGCAGGGCGTATCCTGTCCAGTTATTGATAAACTCGGCACGGGGGATCAACCGCTTACCCACCGCAGGATCAGCAATCAGGATGCGATCGCCTTTGTATTGATAGACGACTATATAATGATTACCCTGCCAGTGGGCAATCCAAGGGTTATTCTGATCCCTTAAGCGATTCAAAGATGCTCGTACTGGAGCGGCTCGAAATCCTAAACGTTCTGACGCTTGCGACAATCCCTTCAGCGAAGCCCCCGCACGCCCCACCCCAGCTAGCTCTCGCAGGGTATTGATACTAAACTGTTTACCCCAGTATCGCCCAATCATGGACAAGCACGCTGCACCACAATCGGCGGAACTCTGTTGTAATACCAGGGGATAGCGTTGCCAAAACCCGCGCCCCCAAGGATTCCATGTTGTCGGTTGGGGAAAGACAACGGGTTCGGCTTCCGTTTCAGGTGTCGGTTCTACCTGAGTTTGATAAGTCAGCGTAGACATCCGAACGGCTAGGGGAATTAAGGGTTTATCGGCAACGGTGGGATGATGCGCTGTTTCCGGTAAACCCTCTGGGGCGGTTCCCGATAAAATCGGGGCGATGGCTTGAGCGGCTGGAATATGTTCCCTAGAGAGTTTATATATCCATACGTCGGTTTGAGCAATCCAATGGGCGGGAATGGGCTGCGGATATCCCCAGCTTTCGCCAATTGTTGGAGGTGGGGGTGATTCTGCCGCAGTTGTGGCGATTTCACCCTGACGCAGCCAGCAGCGATTCGCCTGTAATTGGGTGAGAGTTTCGCCAGGGGGAATCTTGGTGGTAACGAGGTAGGGTAGGAGTTGCTTTAGGGTATGGCTATTGAGCGATCGCAGTTCGGTTAGCGTCTTCAGGAAAATTAAGCTTTGTCGCTGTTGAGCCTGTTGTTCGCAGTGGGCTTTTAACTGGGGAATTTGCTGGAACCAAGGCTGGAGTTGGGTTACCCGAATCCGAGCCAGGAATCCCGGACTGGCTGCGATCGCACAATAGGGTGACGAGTGGTGATAAAATTGAGCGTCTGTACCAAAGGTTTTCCCTTCTGTTAAAACAACGGCGGAAACGTCTCGCTGTTTTTGAGGATCAAAGCCCAGCAGTCTTACCCGTCCCTGACAGACGATGTAAAAATACCCATCATCAGGTGTAGTTTCAGCCCCATGTTCCTGTTGGGGGGGATGATACGCAAATAGCTTTTCTCCAAACTGAAACTGGCACAGTTCCAATGAGTGACTCAACTCCAATGCCAATTCTTTGGTCATTGACCCTTGGCTCAAGTGTTGAAGAATACCCGCAACATCGTTGACCGCATTGGGGGAATGAGACGGTGACTCTTGCACCCAATCTGGGGAAACCTTGTTCATGGCATAGCACTCTGAATGAGAGACTCACTGCTAGAATTTTGACACAGCCCCACCCATTCGTGAACCTCAATTATATTTTCTGTTAATTTTCGCTAATACTAAGTAGTCGAACCCAATTAAAGTTAACGGTTGAGATTAGGAAGGAACAGGGAATAGTAAAGATTTGAGGCTTCTTGAGATTTTTCACATATTTGTTAAAGCATTGGTGAATTTATTAAAAAAGAATCAATGTCTATGGCGATGTAGAGACGTGCCATGGCGCGTCTGGGAGCTGGGGAAATTGGAGTTACTTTAATATTACTATTATGGATGTTCTTCCCCAAACTCCCTGATCTTGTTAATCTTGACTTAATTCCGTATTAATCTCGTTAATCGGTCGCCGTTTTAACTCTGGTGATTCAGAACGGGGGAGTAAGTCAAAAACCTCCCGAAAGACATCATCGACTTTTTCATAGCTGACTTGTCCCGTTTCATTCAACCTAACCTCACCCTCTTGGTCAATGAGAACGGTTTGGGGGACTAAGCCTTCATAATAATAACCCGGTTCCATGGAGTCATCACTCGGTTTGTCGTACAGAGTATCCGCACTAACTGGAATAAAACTCGCCGCCCGTCCATAAGGCGCTTGTAACTGGGA
>NZ_JAVKBY010000230.1:0-16854 GCF_040222985.1 Coleofasciculus sp. F4-SAH-05 | reverse complement strand
ATACCCCACTCAAGAAAAGGATTTCAAGAGAGTATCCATAGAAACACGCTGCCCGTTTAATCTGGGTCAGAAGCCCACCCATGCATAACCATGCATGAGGATGACCCCCAGACAAGGAATCAAACAAAACCTGGAAAGCTTAAAAAAGCTTGTGTCCAGGACAGATCCCCTATCCGGCTAGAACCCATTCTAAGCCCAAGGAAAGTAGACGCTTCTCACAAAGAGCGTCTAACCCGTCATGCACATATTCCCAAAAAGCCAGGGCTGACGCATAGCCCCTCTGGAAAAGAGGGCAGATTGGAAAGCCCATCATCGATCTGCATTGCCATGAATAATTGGACAAGAAAACACAACAAATTTAGCGTACAGAACCGCCTCACCCCCACCGCCAGAGAATTATGGCAGTGGCTGCTGGATGAAATGCCCGAAGGTAGCAACGAAATTATCGACCTGCGTGACTTTAACAAATGGGTTAAACGAACACGCGGTTTTCCCCACGATCGCAAAACTGTCAAAAGTGCCGCCCAACAGCTATTGGACAAAGGCGTACTCACCCAAGCTAAAAGCTACACCGCCTACGTTTGGAAATGGAGGCTTGAACCGATTCGCGTCCTCATGCCCCCCCCTTTTCGCAAACCGCAGAAAAAATTGACTTTTCAGTCAGAGATTCCCAATTTAGACGCCTCAAACCCGCAGTCACTAAAGGACGAGGATATAACAACAACAACGGATCTAGAAGATGCCGAATCTGGGGAGTTTGAGCAAAAGTTACAAGCTTGTCGGAAGGCGGGAATTTACTATTATCCAAAGGATGCCCAGTTTATGCATGGCTTTTCGTTACAAGAGGTTCTCAAGGCGATTATCTACTTTCTGTTTAACCGTGATGGGGTTCGCCACCCAGAGGGATGGTTTAAAGTCTGCCTCGAAGATAATTGGGCTGGAAAAGAACAAGAACGGCATCAACTCCGCGTTCAGTGGTCTACAGAGGGGTTATTTGAGGCTATCCGCTATTGCAATCAAAGGATGGGGATGGTGTGATTGGTATTTCCTAGTTCCAATAACCAAAAAGTCCTAAT
The DNA here is from genome assembly GCF_040222985.1 of Coleofasciculus sp. F4-SAH-05. Lineage (NCBI taxonomy): Bacteria > Bacillati > Cyanobacteriota > Cyanophyceae > Coleofasciculales > Coleofasciculaceae > Coleofasciculus > Coleofasciculus sp. F4-SAH-05. The sequence continues at coordinate 15,778 of NZ_JAVKBY010000230.1, read as the reverse complement.
CTGCGTCCTGCCATCCCTCAATAGTTGCCATCAAAATATTCAATAGAGGATGATTTATTGTCTCTTTAAACGCTTCTGTTCCGCCCAGCTTGAGGGCATTGATAACTCGTGCTTTAAGTGTAGGATTTTTTTCTATTTGCTCGGCAGCTTCAGCCACAACTGCCATCTTTTCAGCAGTTGTTGTAGTTGGGTATGTTTTGGATAGTTGCTCCAAGAGCTGCTGGATCTCTGCTGCTGCCTCAGCTAGAGTTGGCTTTTGTTCAGGAGCATAGTTACGAATATGCTGGATACTTTTTTGATCACCTTTAACATCGACAGCAACATTGCCAATAGGGTTTTGATTTCCAGAACTGCCTATAGAACCTTGATTTTCAACACTGGCTACATTTCCGTGGAAGTGCATTTCTTTCTTATGAATTTCTTTTTCAGACATTTTTTCAATAATTTCTAATAATTTTGTATTATCTTGACGACAATTTTCTATTCTTTCTCGATAAATTTGTAATACTTTATCTAGCCTTTTTCTTTTAAATTTAAAGCCTGATGCGGTGACTAAAATATTATCATTATTCCGCCATCGACTAAGTAAGCTACTTTTTACACTATTGAGGAGCCAACGAAGTCCTGTGTTGCATTTATCACACACATATATGGCTTCAAAGTATAACATATATTCACTGCTTTTAATAGTGTAATTTGCAAGTGATAATGATGTTCCACAAGCACAGTAAGATTTTTGGGCTATAGAGCTAGGTAATTCTTTGATAGTTTTTTCTTTAGTTTTACGATCACAGTAATTGCAAACAAAGCCCAGTCGAACTAAAAACTCTTTCTTGTTATCATCCCATTCAATAAAAACCTCGTCGCTGTTAATCGGAGCGCCACAAGTAGGACATACCTTAATCATTCGCTATCTAGCACCAGTCAATCAGCTTCATTATTGCCGCAGCATAGCTCAGTATTTCATCTACCGCCAAGCAGTCAGAGCGATCACTTGGCAGTACTTGACGAGCGAGAGATGCGAAATATAGCAGATCATTAAATTCCTTATTAAATCCGGTTGATTCAAGCTTTCTGACCAGGCAGCACAGGACATGAATCTTCAGGATTATCATTATTCCCAATGCTGCTCTGCCAGATTCATTCCTCTCCCACTACTCTCTTGTAGGTAGCTTCTGGGTTCTCCATTATCCTACAATCAATCTGTAAGTCAGTTATTTCTGCATTTGGATCGTTTACTTCCTTACTGATGCGCTCCCTAAGTAATTTCAGAACCTGTTGCAGGGCATCTTCTATAGACTCTGCTCTGGGTTTCCAGGCTTTTGAGCCTCCTACAAAGTTACCGTTGGGGCTGATCGCTGAGTAGTCAACCATCGCTCTGTACTTGTGTTCCACCTTGTCTATCTCCAGCTACTCTCTGATAATACTGATTTTGCGTTAAATCTAGTCATTCTGGATTTACTGTCAGTTCGGATTCACTCGGCTCTTGTATTTAAGACGCCCTGGGTTAGGCTGTGGTATCTTTGCAGAGCTTTTGATTTGGCTGGTCGGGGATGTGTCATCTTGCCTATTCGCTTCCTATGCCAGGTTCTCCATGTTTCTCTTCGTCGGTTGTATCAGTGGCTCAAAATTGGTAAGTGTTGTGGTGCCTTTAGAAAGTACTACCGAGTTCATGGATGTTTCTGTATCTGGTTAGGAAGCCTGTCTAAAGTTTGTCAAGCCCTGGGCTTAAGAAACTGGGGAGCCGTCGCTACAGTACCCCTGTTTGATATCCTGACACGGGCTGGCTTAAAAGCCGCCGCCGCAGGAATCCAAGCCCAGCAGCTACAACACAAATCTTACGTAGCAGCTAAATTAAGTCTGCCATCGAAAGAGCGAAAGTTTCATAGATTGTCTGAGGTTGACCAAATCTTGGGGTGGGGTAAGGAATCCTCCCAGAATCCGGTAGGGGGGCAAGTTCCTTTTCTGCTCCATGTTGGTCCGTCTAAGGCATTTGTGAGTAAGGGGTTCATCCCCTTTGGTGGATCGCAAGAAACGATCGCCGAATACCTGGGTGTATCATCCAGGACTGTCCGACGACATCTGATTGGGGTGGATAGGCGGCAAATTGTGCAAGCAAAAGCTGCCTATCGGAAGATTGAGCAAGCAATGCGCTGGGATGCCGATTTCTACCGCGCTGATTCTTCTATTTGGGTTGAATGCGTTGAGAATGCCCCTTGGGGAACTTACGCTTTACACGAACCGAATGGAATGAGTTCAGCATCTCGCCCCGGTGGAACCGAAGTCACCAGCGATCGCTTTTTTGAGTACATGGATAAAACGTGGATTTATCGGTGTAACCTCTACGATTTGGACTACAACCTCAATTCCATGCAAAGAAGCCGTCGAAATTTCATAAGGGAAGCTTATCGATCGCAAACCAGCGAGCCCGCGCTGAGTTCTGGACTTGTGTAAATAAGTTTTCCTTATGAAAGACAAGATAAGCCAAACGGTAGCACCGCCCCCCCCCACCGGGATAAGAAGGACAAAAGTCACACTTTATTTCTGGGGTTGAAGGGGGGGAAGGAAACCCCTTTGTCTCCTGTCCCCCTCACCAATTAATACCGCTCCCAATACGGCTGAAAACCCCGCCGCTTGAGAATATCCACCTCCAACCGCTGAATCCGGTTCGTCAACTGCGGGTTCGGCGTTCCCGTCTCCGCCTCCTGTTCGGAGTTCAGCGCCTGAAACTCCTCTAAAGCCGTAAACGGCTGATCCAACGCCACATTCAACTCCGCCAGCGTTTGACGCGCCGCCAGATAATTGGGATTAATCTCCAACACCCGCTCATAATAGGGCTTCGCCTCCAGATAAAGCTGCTGGGTAAAACGTACTCCACCCATCGCCATCAGCGCCCCAATATTATTCGGTTCCCGTGCCAAAATCTCCTGATACGCCTCACTCGCCAGTTCAAAATCCTCCAGCGCCAGGGCGAGTTCCCCCTTGACAAAATACGCACTTAAGTTATCAGGATTACGGGCAATTAACTGCTCAATTTCAGCCTTTGCCAACTCCGGATCTTCTAAGGCAATCACCTGTAACCGCCGCAGTTGAACCGGTGTATTATCTGGATCAACCTGTAATAGCGCCTCATACAACGCTATCCGTTCCGCGTCTGGGGGTAAAACGCCCACTAAACTAAATAACTCCGGTGGTAAATCCGTAGCAGGTTTCGTCTCCAACCATTCCTCAAGTACCGCCTCAGCTTCCGTTTGAGAAATCCGTTCCGTTTGGTAAGCGATCGCACTCCGTCCCAACTTCACCAGCAAATCATTAGGATTACGGGCGATTAACTGATCATAGATCGCGATCGCCTCATCCGAACGCCCTTGAGCCAGACGAATTCCCGCCAATCCCCGCAGGGCGCTATTCACCACATCAGAATTCGGATTCCGTTCAATCAGCCCCTGATACCGCCGCGCACTCGCTTCTAAATTTCCTTCCCGACGCTCAATTTCAGCCAACAACAGTTCTGGGGTAAAATCAGACGCCCCGGCTTCAGTAGCAGTATACGCTGCGATCGCTTCCCTGGCTTGAGCCAACTGATTCTCTTGAATCAACATCTGCGCCACCCGGAAATACAAAAACGGCTCATCCACACCCGCATTAATTAACTGCTGATAAACAGGTAACAACGCCGGATCTGGCGGATCTAAAGGAATCAACGCACTCGCTAAAGCCCGTAATTCAGCCGCTTCCGACGGTAACGGTTGCAGCAGCCCCATCAGCCGCTGTCGTAACTCACTGCGGGAAATACGCCCCAATTGACTCTCTAACGCCAACTGCTTCACCACCAAACTCCGGTTATTTGGTTGCTGCTGAACAAGCTGCTGGTAAAGATTTAAAGCCGCCGCCCGTTGAGACGGTAACTCACTCAAAACATCCGCCACTTCCTGCACTAATGAAAACGAAGGATTCTGAGTCGAAGAAAGAACCTGACGATACAAAGCCACCCCTTGTTCATACAAATCCGTGCGGCGTTGGTTTCGTCCAATCGATGTCAGCGCCCGGGCTAACGGTAAAGCCGCATCCGCTTCACCCCGTAAGGGTTCCAACGTTGCCAAAGCTTCATTAATCTGTCCCGTCGCCGCATACGCTTGGGCTAAATCCGCTTGTAGTTGAGCCTGTTGGGGGGATTGTCGCAGTTGATTCGTAAGAATCTCCACCGCTTGAGCCGCATTCCCCGTTTCCCGTAGCGCCAAGGCGTAAGCCCCCGCGACGTTACCGGGAATTTCTTCACCCGTGGCTTGATACCGATTAAATAATTCTAACCCTTGCTGATAATCGCCACTGTAGGTATAAATTTGAGCCGCCCCCAGAATCGTTTCTGGTGAGGGATTATTCGCCAACAGTAACTCATAATCCGTTAACGACTCAGCAAACCGCCCTTGATATCCTAACAGTAACGCCCGTTTTGACCGAGATTGGGTATCATTAGGATTCTGGTTTAATAAGCCGGTTAATGCTTCAATTCCCTGTGCTTGCCACTCTTGGCGATAAACCCCCATCTCACCCACCGCTTCCAGGGCGGTTTGATTCGTGGGTTCTCGCTCTAGCACATCATTATAAGCATTCCAGGCTTCCTCAATCCGCCCCCGGCGTTGATAAGCAATGGCTAATCCTAACTTGGCGTCTAAAGATTGGGGATCACGGCGTAACGCCCCCTCAAAGGCTTGAATCGCATCATCTACCCATCCTTTCTCTAAAAGCGAGTACCCCTGACGCACTGCTGCTGGAACCCCCTGGGCTTGAACAGCAGGTACAGCAAAATTAATTGGGGCGATGGGTAATCCCCCGGCTAATTCCAACATCAGGAAACAGGCTAAGACACGGAACCACCGGGATGAGTTTTGGTTTTGAGGAGAGGATAAAATTGGTGTTTCAGCTAACTTGTTTTGTGCGTTCATGAGGGTTAACTGGTAAAAAACTTGGTGTAGAGTCGTAGTTCATGAAAAAGCACCCGATTATGGATAAAGCTGCAAATCTGTTTTAACCCGGAATCCAAAAATTGTCTCCGAGAAGCCTTCTCGTTCTTGCAGCGTCACCCCCGCCCGTAGATTCGGTGAAACTCGGATATCGTAGAATAACTCCCATACATCATTATCTTCAGAAAAACCGCGACCAAAAGCATAACCAAGCCCCAGGCGATCATCTTTAAGAAATAGATCTAAGAAATTAAGTCCGAAATTATACGTTTCGCTACTATCATCCAGCTCGCTATTTTCCAACCAACCGTAACGGGCAAACAATCCTAGCTTGATTTCTGGGATAAAATATTCCCCATTAATCCCAAAGGCATTTTCGCGATCGCCGTTTCGGGTGCCAAAGACGCCATCCCGCCCTGTATCTTCGTTTGTGGCGTAGGTTGCCCGTATAATACCATTCCCCGCCCGGAAACCAATCTCACCCGCAAACGCATCTAAACCAAAATCGCCCAAATTCCGATTTGAGGAAAACACAGCCGCTTTTGCTTCCACATTATCGGTAATATTCCAATTCAATAACCCCCCAATCCGAGAACCAACACCTGTAGACGCTAAAGCTGGATTGGTTTGAAACAGGGGGTGGAAGAAATGGGTGGTACTATCCTTGGCGAAACTATTGCGGTCAAAATAAGACGTTAAATCCATTAACCCGGCGATTAGGCGCAAATTCGGATAACTGGGGAGAGAACCAGCAAAATATAGTTCACTCAAACTAAATCCATCGCCTTCCGTCCCAGCAAAATCATCCCCTGTGGCTAAATCGACAATAGCACCAAATAAGGCATTGGGCGATACTGGATAAATACCCCGCAACCGTAACCGCGCCGAAGCATCTTCCTGCTGGAGATAAGCGCCTTGCACATCTAGTGTAGGTGTTAATGCTTCATTTTTGGGGGGAGAGTTCTCAGGAATTAACGAACCATCGGGTTCATCGTCGTTCGATTGGGTGAGTAAGATGGATTCAACCGAATGTTGAGCAGGTTCCATCACTGGCGGTTTTGGTACTAACGCCCTATTATCTACTATTGATTCCTCCGCGACGGTTAAGTCTCCAGGGATGTGGTAATCAACCGAATGAATCAGGGGTGCGGGTTTTGGCAGTTTGGGAACAATCGCTTCAGGTACTAAACTGGATTCGTCACCAAGAGCGAATTCAGATGGCGGGTGATGTTCAACACCTCGACTCCGCTCGGTGTTGACGCTGAGCGGAGTCGAAGCGTCAATCTTCTCCTGTACCGTCGCTACCACCGGGGGTTTTGGGGTGATGGCTTCGACGACTGGATTGGGTGTATCGGTTTCCGTTATCGGTAATGGCAGATAATGTTCAACGGAGTTTTGCACCGCAGCTACCACCGGGGGTTTTGGCGCGATCGCCTCTGCTATTGTCTGAGAGGGTGGAAACTCAGAATCGGCGGAACGATTAAAGTCGAGTAACTGATGCTGACGGCTAGAGGTGATATCTACAATCTCAGAGTTATCTGACTCGACTGTTGGGGAAGCTTCCTCATTCGCCAGAGTGTCATCGGAAAAGGGGTGTTCATCCAGTGCGATGAAGTCAGAATGACTAGGATTCGCTGATTCTTCAGCAATCCCCTGATCCCCAATTGGAGTCGGTTGCTCATTTGATTGAGCGTAAGCGGGTGTCATTCCCAGGAAAGCCGCTATGGAAAATAGAGATAGCGCTCCGGCTGAAGTTGATCCCATGGATAGCAGATAACTTAGCCAAATAGACTGCCGTAATCTCGGCGTAATTTGCTTATCAGTATTTCTATTTTTTTGAATTAGTTCTCTCATTAGCACCACAGTTGCTGATAGGTGGACTTGAGGATTAAAACCGTCAATTATTTACTTTTTCTGAGGTTTTAAAGAGTCTCCGGAAAATCTTTGCAATTGTAGATGCTCGGTCAACTAAGTTCACCGACGCCTAATAAAAATGAACTGTTCCGAAACTGAAAAATGAGATAAGTTGCTTGAAGTAAATGATAAAAATACTAAACTTAATCTCTTGATTTTTATTGCCTAACGCTTCAAGAGATTAAGTTTGAGTTCGTTTCACTGAAAACTCGTATTTTTAATTCATAACTATCCCTGGGCAATTAGCGAGGAAATGAAGTCGAATAAAAATTTATCCAACTGACTTAATTATTCAGGACAAACACAAGCGAAATTCATTACAAAAGGGGACGTAGAGCCGATAGGGAGAGACGTTTGCCAAAACCCGGTATAACCCAGACCTGGTTATGGAATACGTCACCTGTTTCCAACTCCCCTGACAATCTGGAAAATTTGTGTTGGTTTATACCCAAGGGTACAGGCTGTTAAATTTTACAGTATCTCTACTGTTTTAACGTGACGTACTCCTACAGTCAATCAAAGTTTAGCCCTTCGACTCCGCTCAGGGCTAAACTGTAGAGCGTTTTTGACCATAGTATTCAGGTTGCTCTCTAGGTTTAGCAATACTACAAATTAATGGGCAGGCATTAACAGGACAGCGATTCATTTGCCACCAGTCAAACCTATCTGCCAACAGATAGTTGTATTGGCAACGCAGCATATCAAGCCACTTATTTATGCGGCAACGCTGTAAATAGGTTGGTAGTAGCTTGTACTGGTAGCTTAGTTTCATGTTACTATTGTAACGCCTATCACCTCTAGTTTTTGCGCTCTCCGGATTGACTGACATCAACTCGAAAAAGGAGTTTAGGGAACCCTTGTCTGGACATCCGTATTACAACCAACTCATTTTCGGAGTAAATTGGGTCTGTGTTTTTTAGAAGATTACCAACCAAAGGAATTTTTAATCCGAACAGAGGATTAGTTTTTCTTTTTATACTGTTACTATTAAACAGTGGATGTTCCCAAGATGTATTACAACTTGAGCGATTACCCAACCTATTACCGAACAGTTCAACGGATGCCAGTTTTCAACTTCGGGTGTCCCCATCCCAAAAAGACGGGGTTTACAGGGTAACGGGAACGACGAATTTACCGGATGACAGTCCGATCGCGATCGCGGCGGTTCGCTACTTACACCCTGATCCTGATCTCCCAGCCAATGAGGATTCAAAGCCAACCTATTCAATTTTGGCTTATCAAGATGTCGAGGTAAATAGTGGGCAATGGCAAGCTAACTTAAATCTGTGGGAGGTTGCACCGGATGGTAAGTATCAAGAGGTGTGGCAAATTGAGCAGTTGGAATTGGGACTAATGTTAGATCCAGACAAGGAGGTGCTATTCCTCGCCACGCTAGCGCCTACTGACGCCTTGTGGACGATTCAACAGCAGTTAGAGAACCAGGGGATTAAAGTAGACAAGAGCCTGATTCGCAATACCCTGGATGGCGAGCGCTATGTCCAAGCCAGTCAAGTGATGCCGATTCCTTTACCGACGGCATCCACCGCGCTACCACCGGAACGTCCACAGGATGTGAATGGCGGCTGGGGACCTCGCTATATTTTGTTACCCGAACCTCCGAATAAGAGGAAGTTAGAGGTGCTGGACGAGCGCCGCACAGATGCACCGTTGGCGCCAGGGGAGTTCATGCACTAGGTTCCGCCTAGAAATGCCAATTCCAGCGAGTAATCGTTCTCACAAAGCTCCATAACCCAATCTGGGAGGATTTTATAGGCGCATATATTAATCAAGAAGTTAGGATTCAAGTTCCAGCACTGTTTACGCAGGAAGTGGATGAGTAGTCCTTGCAGTAAACTACCTACACCAACCTGAGTACAGGTATGGTGTAGGCTTTCAGTAGCCCTGTACCAAACCCTTATAAACTAGGTTGGAAGTACTCCATCCGACGTAGTTCACACGACAGGTACGAACCTCCAGGGCTGTTTACAGAAGCCCCCAAAAGTTTAATTACGTTGGCACCATTAAAATCAGCATCACCCTTCCAGTTGCAATGTCCACAAGAGAAAGTCTTACCAATACGGTAGGACTTTCCTTTTACTGGATGGATGTGTAGGCATTTGTGGCAAGTTTGCGAGGTATAGGCTGGATTGATTTTGATTACCTCAACCCCAGCCCCAAGAGCTTTGTAGTCCAAAAAAGTTCGTAGCTGAAAAAACGCCCATGAATTTGAGCGTCTGCGTTCAGTCTTGTTTCTTGGTTGCTCGTTAGTGCGCTCGCGAATTCCTGTTAAGTCTTCGATTGCAATTGAGGCACCCAACTGTTTTGCCTTGCCAACAATGTGCTTGCTGACGTTATGGTTAACCCACGACTGAAAGCGTCTCTCCCGACCAGATAACCGTTTCAAGCATCTCCTAGCCCTACGCCTAGTTGATCTTGTGCCTTCTGAAGCCTTCTTCTGGAGAGATGCTCTTACCTTTGAATATTTATCTCGAACCTCTGTTATTTGTTGTCCTGAAAAGCTTTCTCCCTCACTAGTCACAGCCACGTCACGACGCCCCAAATCCACTCCAATTACACCTTGGGATTTTTGAGGATTTGGGGCATCATTTTTTACTTGAATATTAACTGAGTAGGTATCATTTTGATGTTTAACCAGCGTTGCTGATGTTGGCGTAAAACCAGATAGTTTTCCTTTCTGGTAGCTACCGACATCAACCAAGAAACGTTCTCTCCCCCCAACTAGCGTTAACGACACCGACCAATTTTTCTCCTTAAAAGAGAAGATTCGAGCATCATAATCAGCAGAAGTGGGGAGAAATTTTCTGACAGGTTTGTTCATCCGCTTGGCTGTTTTGCGGTTGGCACTCACCCGATTAATGGCGCGGATGGCAAGGTTAGAAGCTAGTCCAAAACGTTCCCGCACTTCGCCATAAACTTGATTCTGGATGGTCACGTTATGGGTAATCTTGGGTTCTACGACTTCGTTGATATAGTTGCAAGCATCCGCAAACGCCTTAAGAGTTACCTCTATCTTGGCCACCTGTTCGGGTGTCGGGTTGATTTTGCAGACTATCGTTAACACTTGCTTTTCCATTGATCAATTATATCACTGCAATGAGCATTTATTGGAAAACTCCGTCCTTCCGTTTTCCAAGGGCATTCCTCTCACCGCTAAACTATCGGGGGTACTCGCCTTACGGCTCGATAAGTCCCCCTCTAGCTATAGCGGGAGCCTCCTGCCGAAATTAGGTGAGCGAATTTCTCGGCGCGACTCCTCATCCGGGAACCGGAACAGGAAGTAGGCGATCGCCAATTTCACCTGATGTAGCGGAAACTCAAGCACCTTCGGACGTTCAGACTTTACAAAGGGTATCCCGGCGGCTTCGCACTCCGCTAGTATTTCATTTACCTTTGAAGTGGGACTCTGGGCGTTAGTTTCGCCATTCGTTACCTGAGAAGTAGGACTCTGGGCGTTAGCCTCCTCATTCGCTACCTGAGAGGTGGGACTCTCGCCATTATTAATACTACTGCTGCTGCTGTTTAAACCTGTTTCCAAAGTTTCTGCGTTTGAGGGGTCTGAATCGGGAATTTGTGGATCAGTATCCGACTTTTTTTTCGGCTTACGGAAAACGGGCGGAATCAGCACATCGATAAGTTCAAGCCGCCACTTCCAAACGTAAGCGGTGTAGCTCTTGGCACGGGTGAGGACTCCGGTGTCTAGGAGTTTTTGAGCAGCACTTTTAACGGTTTTGGGGTCATGGGGGACGCCGCGTGTTCGTTCGACCCATTTGTTGAAGTCGCGCAGGTCGATGATTTCAAAGCCGCCTTCGGGCATTTCATCAAGGAGCCATTGCCACAGCTCTCTGGCGGTGGGGGTCAGTCGGTTCTGAACGCTGAACTTGCTATGTTTTCTCGTCCAAGTGTTTTTTCGTTTTTTCCAAGTGTTTGGGGATTGATAAACAAAATCCGGCACGTTCCCATCGGCTGGAACGCCCTGACACTGGCGGTTTTGACGATTTTCTGACACCATTAAAATGACTCCTTTCATGTTGTGTTCATGGGAGGGGAAGCGTCGCGGGTTGGTGTCTAAGTACCAGCTCGTGGCGCGTTATTTCTTTATTGGGAGATTGTACCTCGATTTGGCGAAAAGTGCGATCTCGTCTGATATCTGATATCTGATATCTGATATCAGACAAAGATAGAAAAATAGGAGGTCAATCGATGGTTTCCGCTAACCTAATCCCCGCCTGATGACTAAAACGCCAGTCCAATCCTTAACATTCTGCCCCAGAATTACCGAAATACGTTAGAGCAGCTAAGGATTTTATTGGATTAGCAATTACCTGTATTTAAACAAATTACCTGTATTTTCAAATAAACCAACTTTAAAACAGGAGCATCCCATTTGGGAAAAAGCATTCAAAAAAGTGACGATCATACAAGGGTTTCAGCCCATTTTCAACAGTTATCTTGCCCAATTTAGATGTTCCCAGTTAAACTAACCCTGGGTGTTACACCCGCTGACACAAACAGCCTCAATTGTTGCGCCAATTTTTGTAAGAAAACACCAACCAATTCCATTTTTTTATGTTATTATGTACAGAATAAATACGAAGACCAGTGCCTAGTTAAACTAAGCACTGGTCACGGCGATGTCATAAGCTAGTGCCACCTAGCTCCCAAGACAGCGCGAGTATTTCTTGTTGTTATACGTGGTTTGCCAACCACGCATTTTTTGATGTTCAAAAAACATTCTAACACTTTAATAGTGCAAAAAACTCGCTGGCGAACTCGCTTAGCTGTGGCAATCACCATAGCTATGTCTCCCCTCTTGGGAGGTTTTGAGGCAGAGTTCATCAGAACCAATACAGTGAATCCCCAGTGTGGAGGTCACTGTAATCAATTGAAAGTCAGGGTAAAAACAAAAGCCAGCCCTGCACAGGAGTTGATCAAAGTGCTGCTGAACATGCAGTAGACATCAATCAGAATAACAGGCATCTGGTGGGTTACGGCTACGCCTAACCCACCCTACTGGCGTGGCACAGCTAAAATTGTGGATTAGATTTGACCATTGAATCGGGCGCAAGTCTTTGCGCCCCTACGGTTTCGGGTCTCCCATTCTAATTCATCAAATAAGGTGTGCCACGCCACTACATCTACATCATTATTGAATCGTCGGTGCGGCTAAAATTTGGTTGTCTTTCTGGGGATTTCTGTTGATACATTTAGGAAAATATATTCAGCAGGATCAAAAATCTTGAAAAAGGAGGACTTACAAGCCAGGGCTGCTGACATCCGGCAGAAATACCTAAAAAAACCCATAGGTAAAGGTAATGTTGCGATTGCTGATATACATCTCTCTAATAATGTAGCCTTCTGTGCTGGAGCAACTTCTAGAGCCAAAAGCCCTATTCCTATACCACCACCTAAGTCACAAGGAGGACAGTTCGAGCCATCTCTCGACTCCCGTACTCGCCGCCTTATGAACACTGACGCTGAGTACAAAGTCCTGTCAGCAATTGCTGAGACTCTTGAGAGATATTATGATCTTGAAATAGAGGGTAGCCTCTATCTCTATACTGAGTTAGAGCCATGCGAAAGCTGCAACGACGTTCTCAGGCAATTCCAAGAAAAATTTCCCAATATAAGCGTTGATATCTTTTGGGATTATCCATATCCATGAAAATCTTAGACATACCCAAATAAATCATGACATTTCAAGGGAGGAACTCTATATACAAACAACTCACTCTTAATCGAAAGTCCTTACTACGTCATCTACCTGCTTCGCTTCAAAAAGCCATGGTTACGGCGTGGAATCAGCACTATGAAGAGCTTTATGAATCAGAATCAGACGGAACCGTTCTGCTTGAAGATGCCTTAGGTAAGATTTTAAACTCATTTCAAAGTAGCAATCAGACATTCATGCAACTCCGTTATGTATGGATGGCACTAACCCTAGCTGTTGTTGTCGAGCCGACTATTAAATACTATCAGCCTGATAACCCAATTCCAGAAGAGACCATCAACAAGCTAACCAACTGGCTGCTTAAAACTATCGCCGGACTGTTCTATCCCCAAGAAAAACTTAATCGAGAATTTGATAATGTATTGAATGACACATCAGTAGACATCAATCATCTTTCCTCTGACAAAAAAATATCTAGCTTTCAAGTTTTATCGGAAGCCTTGGATGTCTATATCAGTGCAGTCAATGCCCTTGAACCCAGCCATTCGATACAAGCACTATTGGACATTTTAGATGATTGTTTAGAGGGCTATGCTATTTTTCCAGGTTCTTATGGAAGGCGTGAGCTTTTTAATTGGTGGTTACTAGATATTGTCCCATCATGTTGGTATCTGCTCCCTCCTACTTCCGTATACTCATTAAACGAGCTGGCGGATGATGATAGCCATCAAACTTTAAGCCAATTAGAAGAAACAAGTTGTTTGATGTGGTCTCTGATTGAGGCAGCCATTCAGAATCAGAATAGGATAGAAGAAGATTTGTTGAGTTTTCGCAACAATACGTTGATCACCGTCAAAGAAGAAAATGATAGCCAGCTTGAACATAACCAGTTAACCTTAAGTAATATTTAATCGTGGCGTTGAGTTACTGTTTATTAGGAGGAAATTATGAGTAATCAGCAAGATGTCATAGCAGAACTTTTGAATAGCGTGCGTGAGAAAGACTCTGACAAGGAAGAAGAAAAAAGCTACGGAGAAGAGCATCTTACTCAGCTTAGGACAGCTTGCGACAATTTCCTGAGGAAGGAAGACTTCAAGGTCGGGCAAATTGTGAAGTGGAAGAAAGACCTGAAAAATAGAAAGCTTCCGCAAAAAAATCAACCAGCCATTGTGGTGAGAGTATTAGACGAACCGATAGTCAGTACAGATGATGAGTCCAGCAGTCCTTATTTTTTAGAGAACTTAGATATTGTTCTAGGGGTTATGTCTAACGATGGTACGTTTTTAACCTTCTATTATGACAGTAGTAGGTTTGAGTCTTATTGACCTTTTTAATCACATAGCTTTTACGGCTACAATCTCAATTGATGCTTCGTACCCAAAATGGTACACCAGACAGAGAATGACTACCAATCCTTATATCGGTTCTTCACTTGACGATCTCCTCGAAGAAGACGGAATACTTGACGAGGTAGAAGCAATTGCACTTAAGCAGGTTCTCGCTTGGCAAGTTTCTCAGGCAATGCAAGAAAAAGGACACACCTAAACAAGAAACCGTAGGGGCGCACCGACGTGCGTCCATCCCCGACGTGCAGTGTCACGCCACTACCCTTTTTCGTGCCAAAAATTCCTATCACAGTAATCTTGACAAATTGACTCACTTGCCCATTACCCAAAAAGGCATCGCAATCACCAGGCGATGCGTCATATCCGGAGTTCATCTGCTGTCGTCACCGGAGTGTGTTGATAAACATCACAAAAATAAAAAAGTCAAGTCACAGTCGAGATTTGTAACAATTCGTTACGTTGTGAGTAACAAAACGTTACACAAGTCAGGAGGCAGTTATGTATACTCGCGACGAAAGAGGAATTCTTAACAACTACGCCAGCGAACCTCAAATGTATTTTGCTAATTACCCCAGTGTGGAACAACAGCGTAACTATCTGTTACAGGGAGGAATCGCCACATTATTAGTTAGCGCATTAATGTTAACCGCATTAGCTATCAGCTAAATACCTCAACACAACAAACAGAACTATTAACTCAAGGAGGTAAACCGAATGACTATATTAATCGCACTATTTATTATCGGCTGGGTTGCAGCAGCAGTTTTAGCTTATCGGCGATTCATCTCACTGTCTAATCTTTGATTGACAGTGAGATGAATCGCCAGTCTATTATTGACAACATGTTTTCCATAAGCTATTATTCTCCGGTGGAGAAATTGTTTTTTGTGTCTCATTTACTTGCGCTGTAAAAGCTGGTAACTTGATAACAAAAGCCAATCTTCATAACTAAAGTTTCTCTTGCAACAAGCAAGAAGTGGGGCTGGGCATGTCCTCACTATAAAACGCTGGAGGTATAGTCAAAGCTATACCAAAGGAAGCCTACACTGTACCCGTAGGGGAGCGTGTAGGAGGATGTCACGAACCCTTGCTTACTTCCGAGGAGAGCAAAGAAAGCCGATTCACGATCGCAACTGGCGTTCTGAATCATTCGAGCAGTTAGCCCAATCCATTACAGGGACTGAGATTGACTACACCGAGCGCACCCCAGCTTATCGGATGGATGCCTATTCCAGCGCCAATCTCCCGTCCTAGCAACAAGCCAAGTTTCGCGACGTTGTAGCGACGTGACATGGCACGTCACTACATAACCCCAGCCATCGGATAGCTGGGGTTCTTATCAAAAATTGCTACATTTAGGTTGTAATAAAAATCTGAAAAAGAAATAAGAGAGCCACTCTCTCATGCAACTCTCTCTCTAGTCCTAAAGGTACATCTACTACTCTCATAATCGCTTTTAGGACGCTTAGGTGTCACACCCAGTTTGAGATCAGTAGCCAACTGGTAGAACTGATCCGTTATTCCTTACAGGGAGAATATTACAGGCGATCGCCACTCTTAAAGAACAGGAGAGCGATCGCCCAATTTATAACTAAAACTTATCGATGCAGTCAGGAACCCTAATATTTATTTCCTTTACAAACCTTAAATATTTCCCTATAGTTATAAACATAATCATTCATTGACCTAACAAGTCGATAGCAATCATCCGAACCATGACAACTACATTACAACGTCGCGAATCCGCATCCTTGTGGGATCGGTTCTGCGAGTGGGTCACCTCCACCGAAAACCGCCTCTATATCGGCTGGTTTGGTGTACTGATGATCCCTACTCTCTTAACCGCCACCACCTGCTTCATCATC
>NZ_JAVKBY010000226.1:0-24877 GCF_040222985.1 Coleofasciculus sp. F4-SAH-05 | reverse complement strand
TGTCGGGCAAGATTTAACCTTAGCAGCAGGCAATCTGAATTTACCAGGTCAAGTTTCTGCTGGAAACGATTTAAACCTGCAAGCTACAGATACAGTAATAATGCAGGATACAAGAACTAATCCGTTTATCGCGGCGGCGGGGAATCAGTTAGAGGTGGAAGGGGCTAACAGTATCGAGATTTCAGCGTTAAATCATCCCGATAGTGGGTTGTTTTCCGGTGGGGATTTAGTCTTGCGTTCAGATAATCCCATTAAAGGGAATGCTCATTATACAACCGGAGGCAGTTTTCGGATAGAAGATTTAGAGGGGAATCTGGGACAATTAACCAGCCCAGAAGACCCCGTTATTCGGGCGAGTGGGGATGTCGTGTTAGGAGGCTACGTGGGCGCTTCACTGCATATTCTGGCGGGAGGAAGTGTGACGATTCCAGGGGGCGTTATTATCCAGTCGGCTGACCCGGTTAATGGTATTGTAGAAACCATTACTCTGTCCGATGGCACAACTATATTAGTTGATGGTAAAACAAAACCCACGTTAGATATCCGGGCGGGAACAACAGCATTTAATATCCCAGATATTCAGGGTATCCCAGCCACGGGAATTATTGTTCCGCCTTTACCTAATCCCGTGGGGATTCCCACAAGTGCCAATATTACGATTGGTGGTATCTTTTTCAATGCCCCTGATGGCGTTGTCTTTGTCACCAATCAATATCAACCGAATTTATCCTTACCCGGTGGCGAAATTACCATCAACGGTATGTCGGGCGTAGCGATTAGTCCCAATCCAGAGAATCCAGCGGCGACTATCGGTTCAGTCACGATTGATTCTAGAGACAGCATCACCCTCAATGGTACGGTGAACGCAAGTTCTCTGGTAGGGAATGGTGGCAATATTACCCTGATTGGAGGCGGGGATATCGTTACGTCTGATATCTTGTCTTTAGGTGCATTAGGTGGAACAATTCAACTAAGTAGTCAAGGTGCGATCGCGCTCAATGGCTTACTCAATCCCTCTGGCTTAACTAGAAGCGGTGATATCCTCCTAGAGGCGAATGATGATATTACCACATCTCAAATTTTGTCCGTGGGAGGGTTGGCAGGTAATATCAACCTGACTAGCAATGGCACGATATCGGTCAATGATAATCTGATTAGCAGTATTAGTATCACCCAAGAACCTGGTACAAGAGGTGGAGATATTATTATCGATGCCAAATCCCTATCTTTAAATAATAGCGCTCGCATTGTTACCGCCACGTTGGGTGCAGCGAATGGGGGAGATTTGCAAGTGACAACCGCCGAATCTATAGAATTTCAGGGACTATCGAGTAATCCAGTCAACCAAAACTTATTTAGAGCGTTACTGCAAGGATTTAATCTTCTACCTGATAACATTGTATCAACACCCGATTTAACCGCCGCGTTAAACTCTATAGAAAACACCGCATTAGCACAAATTTCCGGGAGTGGCTTGTATGCGCTAACGGCTGTGGGTAGTGGAAATGCTGGAAATATCGACATTGAAACAGGACGATTATTCAGTCAAGATTTAGGACGAGTCACCACCAATACCATCGGTCAGGGTGATAGTGGAAATTTAACCATAAATGCTGATTTAGTCGAAGTGATTGGCAGTTCATCACCCGATAATCCGGGTGGTTTATTCTCGCAAACCAACGGATTTGGAGATGCTGGTAATTTAACCATAAATACAGACAAACTGATTATTCGCAATGGCGGATTAGTCTCAGCATCAACAATTTTGTCTAGCGGTGATGGCGGAATTCTAACTGTAAATGCGGCTGAATCTATCGATATTATTGGCACAACCCCAGAGGGAAACTTTCCTAGCGCCATTGGTAATATTGCCAGAGGCACCGGCGATGCGGGAAATATCTTCGTGAATACACAACGGTTGATGATTCGTGATGGCGGTGCGATTGGTACAACTACCTTTAGCCAAGGGGATGGTGGCGATTTAACCGTGAACGCCTCCGAATCAATTGATATTATTGGTAAAGCCGCCGTCGGTGAGATTCCCAGTGCGATTTCGGTAGATACGTTTTCCCTATTACCCGATGCGGGAAATGCGGGAAATTTACAGGTGAATACCCGACAGTTAAGGATAGAAGATGGTGCCTTTATCTCCGCCTCCACCTTTGGTGCAGGGCAAGGGGGAAATTTACAGGTTAATGCCGATGAATCAATCACCTTGAGGGGGCGTTCCATTGATGGATTTCCCAGTGGATTATATGCTCAAGGATTTGGTACCGGAAATGCGGGAGATTTGCAGGTGAATACGGATCAATTAAGAGTTGAGGATGGCGCGAGAGTAACCGTAGCCACGGGAACGATAGCGGATGATACGCAGCTTATAGCTACTTCCTTGAGTTTTGGGTTGGGGCTAGAGGTTAAGTTTAGTGATCAAGTCACCGGAAATGCTGGTACGATGCAAATCAATGCTAATTCCATCCAGCTTGATCATCAAGGTTCTCTCATTGCCAGAACCATTTCGGGTGAGGGTGGTAATATTAATCTTCAGGTAGAGGATTTAATCGAAATGCGCCGCAATAGCCTGATTTCGGCAGAAGCATTTGGCGGTCAAGGTGATGGGGGAAATATTAACATTGATACAGAATTTGTCGTCGCTATTGAAGATGAAAATAGCGATATTGTGGCTGATGCATTTGGCGGCAATGGTGGTAATATTACTATCACCGCGCAAAATATTTTTGGGTTAGAATTTCGTCCCCAACGGACGCCAAAAAGTGATATTACTGCCAGTTCCGAATTTGGGTTAGACGGTACTGTGGAGATTAATACCCCTGATGTTGATCCCAGTCGGGAGTTAAATCAATTACCCACCAAACCGATAGATGTGCGAGGATTGGTGGGTCAAGTGTGTCAAGCGGATGCTGGACTCAATCAAAGTAGTTTTGTCGTCACCGGGCGCGGTGGTTTACCTCCCAAACCCAGTGAATTACTGCGGGGGGAAGCAGTATTTGCCGATTGGATTTCCTTGGAGTCACAAGGAAGCGATAACGATAATAATACGGCGACTCTCCCCGATAAACCCTCTCAACCGCGCCAGATTGTGGAAGCTAAGGGATGGATTAGAGATGAGCAAGGTAATGTTATCCTTACAGCGGAAGCCACTAACATGACATCTGGAAATCCCCCAGTCAATTCTTCTATGTGCGAGTAATACTGAGTTGCGCTCA
The DNA here is from genome assembly GCF_040222985.1 of Coleofasciculus sp. F4-SAH-05. Classification (NCBI taxonomy): domain Bacteria; kingdom Bacillati; phylum Cyanobacteriota; class Cyanophyceae; order Coleofasciculales; family Coleofasciculaceae; genus Coleofasciculus; species Coleofasciculus sp. F4-SAH-05. The sequence continues at coordinate 21,653 of NZ_JAVKBY010000226.1, read as the reverse complement.
AACGTATTAGATAGGAAGAGCAGGGGAAGCAGGGGGAGCGGGGGGAGCGGGGGGAGCAGGGGAAGCAGGGGAAGCAGGGGGAGCAGGGGAAGCAGGGGAAGCGGGGGAAGCGGGGGAAGCAGGGGAAGCAGGGGAAGCAGGGGGAGCAAGAATAAACAACGTCGTACCCCTATAACATAATCTTGTTGGGATAAAATAGATGAAAAACAAATGGTATCTATCTGTTCGTAATAAGTGCTTTAGCGCCGTTCGTAGTAAGCGCTTTAGCGCTAATCAATGGGATATCTCATGGCTACTATTAGCCATTCTCACCGCCATTTTATGTATAGTCATTTCCCCCGTATCCGCAACCGGAATCGGACAACCCGAACCCCAACCCGCAGCAATCGAGACAACAACCGTTAATCCCTCCCCAGAAGCGTGGGTAAAACAAGGCAGAACTTTTTACGAAGCGGGACAATATACTGATGCCGTAGAACTCCTAGAAAAAGCTGCCCAAGCTTATCAAACCCAAGGCGAAACAATTAAGCAAGCCACAGTCCTCAGCAATCTCTCCTTAGCCTATCAGCAACTTGGATTATGGTCTCAGGCAAACGACGCCATTTCCCAGAGTTTAACTTTACTGCAAACTGAACCTAACGGCGACGTTTCTACCCATCACCTCAATGTCTTAGCCCAAAGCATAGAAATTCAGGGGCGTTTACAACTGAATCAGGGACAACCCGAACCAGCCTTAGCCACCTGGGAGCAAGCCACCGCCCTGTACAATCAGTTAGGGGATAAAACAGGTAAAATTAAAAGCCAAATTAACCAAGCGCAAGCCATGCAAGCCTTGGGATTTCATCGACGCGCCTTAACCTTACTCCAGCAAGTCAGACAAACCCTGGATAATCAACCCGATTCACTCACCAAAGCCGTCGGCTTGCGATCGCTAGGGGAAGTGTTACAATTCGTAAACGACTTACCCCAAGCCCGTCAGGTATTAGACGAAAGTTTACAAATTGCCCGCCAGTTAGAATCCCCCTCCGATATTAGCGCCGCCCTATTCAGCCTTGCCAATACCACCCGTCAACAGCAGCAAGTTGAAGCCGCCCTGGATTTCTATCAACAAGCGATAACCGCAGCCCCATCTCCCCTGCTCCAATTACGGGCAAAACTCAATCAACTTAGCTTACTCATCGAAACCGGAAATCACCAACAAGCGCAATCTTTAGTTCCCCAAATTCAAAATCAACTGAATACCTTACCCCTTTCAGATCAAGGGATTTCATATCGGATTAATTTTGCCGAAAGTCTAATCAAATTAGCAACATCTGTAGAGACGCGCCATGGCGCGTCTCTACACCCAGACATCGCCCAAATCCTGACAACGGCTATCCAACAGGCAGAAACCCTGGGAGATAAACGCCTCCAAGCTTATGCATTAGGAACCCTGGGACATCTTTACGAACAAACCAATCAACTGCAACAAGCCAAAGATTTAACCCAACAAGCCTTAATCAAAACCCAAGCCATTGAAGCCTGGGATAGTCTGTATCCTTGGCAATGGCAACTCGGGCGGTTACTCAAACAGCAAGGCGATACCCAAGGGGCAATTGTCGCCTATCAAGGGGCGGTGGATACCCTTCAATCTCTGCGTAGTGATTTAGTCGCGGTTAATTCTAATGTTCAATATTCATTTCGGAAACAGGTTGAACCCATCTACCGGGAGTTAGTCGAACTCCTATTACCCGCAGATAATACCCAAATTAGTCCAGAACAACTCGAACAAGCCCGTCAGGTGGTTGAGTCACTCCAAATTGCCGAATTAGATAACTTTTTTCAAGCGGATTGTATCACCGCCAAGCCTGTAAATATTGATACGATTGACAAAGAAGCTGCTGTACTTTACCCGATTATCCTATCCGATCGCTTGGAAGTCATTGTCCATTTACCCAATCAACCCTTACGCCGTTATACCACCTTTGTCGCCCAAACTGAATTAGAAAGCACATTAGAGAAATTACGTCAAGCCTTACCCCAGCGCACCAGCTTACGATTTCTCCCCCTCGCCCGGAAAGTCTATGACTGGATTATCAAACCCGCCGCCGAGGATTTAGCCCAAAGTGAGGCAAAAACTTTAGTTTTTGTGTTGAATGGCACGTTGCGGAATATCCCCATGGCGGCGCTACACGACGGGGAGCAATTCTTACTGCAAAACTATGCGATCGCGCTGACTCCCGGACTAGAATTGTTTGAGTCTAAACCGCTTACCGAACAAAAGCTAGAAGTGTTAACCGCTGGACTTTCCGAATCCCGCCTAGACTTTTCCGCTCTGCCTAATGTAAAAATTGAACTCCAGCAGATTCAATCGTTTATGCCAGGGAAATTATTACTCAATCAAGAGTTTACAAAATCCACATTAGAAAATACGATGGGTAACGTATCATTTCCTGTTGTCCACCTCGCCACCCACGGTCAGTTTAGTTCAGAAGCCGAGGGAACCTTTATTATTACTTGGGATGATAAGCTGAATGTGAATGAATTGAGTTCCTTACTCAAAACAACCGATCTGCGTCGCACCAATCCGATTGAATTACTGGTACTCAGCGCCTGTGAAACCGCTAAAGGCGATGATCAAGCTGCATTGGGATTAGCAGGTGTCGCCGTGAGAGCGGGGGCGAGGAGTACCATCGCCACATTATGGTTAGTGGATGATGCGACGACGGCGGATTTGATGGTGAAATTCTACCATGTACTTACTGAGGATAAAGTGAATAAGGCTGAAGCCCTGCGTCGCGCTCAACTCTTAATTTTGCAAGATCCAAAGTATCGGAAACATCCCTATTTTTGGACACCGTTTGTATTAGTTGGCAATTGGATTTAAATAACTCGATAGGTATTGTCACGCGCTCACGCTTTCTTACTGCTCAATATTATCGCAGAGATGCTGATCACGCTCTGGGGCATTGTACTTCAGATAATCCCCCACCCAATCACAAGCATCCTGCATGAGTGAATCTAGAGTTAAATCTTCCAAATTCCACAGAATCACGGTAGTATCAGCACTGGCAGAGGCAAGCATCTTGCCATCGGGGCTGAATGCTATGCTAAAGACTAAATTAGTATGCCCTTCAAGGGTTTGCACAATTTCACCCTTTTTGTTCCAGAGTTTAACAGTTTTGTCCCAACTACCAGAGGCAATTGTCTCTCCATCGGGGCTGAAACTGACCTCATAGATTTGCTTACTGTGTCCCTTGAGGGTTTTGGCTCTCTTCTGATCAACGCTCCAGAGTTTAACAGTTGTGTCCTCACCAGCAGAGGCAATGGTCTGACCGTTGGGGCTGAAACTGATGCTATAAACTTTATCATCGTCTTGGAGAGTGTTAAGTTCCTTCCCATTAACGCTCCAGAGTTTGATAGTTTTGTCGTCACTGGCAGAGGCAAGCATCTTACCATTAGGGCTGAAACTGACGCTATTGACTGGCTTGTCATGTCCTGTGAGGGTAAGTTGTGGGATCGTTTTGTCCCGATTCCAGAGTCTGACCGTTGTGTCCCAACTAGTAGAGGCAATTGTCTTGCTATCAGGGCTAAAACTAAGGCTCCTGACCAGATCAGTATGCCCAGTAAGGGTATTGAGTTCCGTTCCATCAACGCTCCAGAGTTTGATGGTTTTGTCACCACTACCAGAGGCAATCGTCTGACCGTCGGGACTCCAAACTACACTCCTGACTACATCAGTATGCCCCGTGAGGGTATTGAGTACCGTTCCATCAACGCTCCAGAGTTTGATGGTTTTGTCAGCACTGGTAGAGGCAATCGTCTTGCTATCGGGGCTAAAACTGACATGATTGACCGTATTAGTATGTCCCCTGAGGGTTTTGAGTTGTTTACCGCTAAAGTTCCAGAGTCTGACAGTTTTGTCTAAACTAGCAGAGGCAATCGTCTGACCGTCAGGGCTAAAACTAACACTATTAACTTGATCTTCATGTCCCTTAAGAGCAAGCTGTGGGGTGGCGTTGTCCCGATTCCAGAGTCTGACAGTTTTGTCTAAACTAGCAGAGGCAATCGTCTGACCGTCAGGACTGAAACTGACGCTATTGACTGGCTGATTATGCCCCTCGAAGGTTTTGAGTAGCTTACCATCACGGCTCCAGAGTCTGACAGTTTCGTCTTTACTAGCAGAGACAATTATCTGACCGTCAGGACTGAAACTGACGCTATAAACGGCGTCGTTATGACCCTGGAAGGTTGTGAGTAGCTTACCATCACCACTCCAGAGTCTGACGGTATTGTCACCGCCAGCAGAGGCAATCGTCTGACCGTCAGGGCTGAAACTGATGCTATAAACGGCGTTGTTATGCCCCTGGAAGGTTTTGAGTAGCTTACCATCACCACTCCAGAGTCTGACGGTATTGTCTTCACTAGCCGTGGCAAGGAACTGACCATCGGGACTCCAATCAATGCTCTTAACCTGATGGTTATGTCCGTTGAGGGTTGCGAGTTCTTTACCATCGAGATTCCAGAGTTTGGCAGTCTGATCGTTACTAGCGGTGGCAATTGTCTGACCATTAGGACTCCAAGCTACGCTATTAACCTGCCTGTTGTGTCCCTTGAGGGTTGCCAGTTCTCTACCATCGAGGCTCCAGAGTTTGACGGTATTGTCACCACTCGCAGAAGCAACTGTCTTGCCATCCGGACTGAAGCGGACACCCCAGACACCATAGTTATGCCCTACCAAGCGATTTCTTTCTCTGAATCCGTATTGATAAACGGCTTGCTGCAATGCGGTCAAAACATGATTCCGGGTTTCTGGCTGTACCGGGATGAATCGCCGTTCTTGCAGCGATTTACCTGCCCGAATCGCTTCAATCATAGCGTCAAGCGTTCGATCGGTCTTAGAGAGTAGCAATGAAAAGCGGCTCACCGAACTGATTTGACTATCTTGAAATAGTTCTCTCTGAACCCAAACCACCCCGGCTGCGCCAACAAGAGCCATCAATGTTATACCGATGGCGATAAAAAAGTACTTTTGTCGTCTGGCACTTTTTTTCTGTTCTGCCAGTCGTGCTTCCGCCTCCTTCGCCCGCTCCTCCTGCAAACGCAGCATTTCGGCTTGTCGGCGTTTTTCTGCTTTCTCTGCTACTGCGATCGCGTTTTGACTTGACTCAATAAATGCCTTCTGCAATGGAGTCGCGGCAGGCTGTTTCTTTTGTTGCTCTGCCTCCATTAACCAATTTTCAGCAATACCAAATTCACTCCCCCGTAACAGCAAATCAGCACTCTTCCCTTTCTCCTCCCATTCAATTGCTCGCTGCGACCATTTGGTATGATTGTGTAAGTGTTCCCGGTCAGTATCCAGGGTTCTCACCAATTGTCTAAAATTGGCATTAAAATCCTTCTCATTGGGATTAAAATCAATCCACTGCACCTTCGCTAACTCCGGATGCAGTTCATTTGAATTTACCTCTCGATGCAGCACCGTCACAAAGCGCTTATTTAAAGAAGCTGCATACTCCACCTCATCCGCACAATAGGGCGAATTTACAGAACGGGGTGAGAGAATAAACAAAAAGTTATCGCAAGCTTTAATTCCTTGGCGTATCTCTTGGGCAAAATTTGATCCCGATGCAATACTTTCTTGGTCAAACCACGTCCGCTTCCCCTGAAGTTGCAGTTCATCATTCAGCTTCCGAGCAAAATCGGAATCCGCACGAGAATAGGAAATAAACACATCCAGCGACTCAGCCGGCGGTTGCCGCAAACTTTCATCAATGAATTCTTCCATTAACAGTATCGGCGGATGCAGCGTTCTCTTATTTGCCACCTTCAACCAAGTTTCTGCACTCCGCAAGTTATACCCTCGCAGCAGAATACTCGGATTCTCATGTTGCCGCTTCCACTTCAGCGCCTTCGTCAGTAATATCTTATGCTCGTTATAATAAGCCTCATCCTGATGCAAAATCTTCAACAATTGGCTTTCATCAAGCTGATAATCTTCTTCCCTCACATTGTCCGTCAGGTCAATATAGTGCAAATCCCGCACCGCTGACGGCACTTTTTCTGGTGGTATTTCTCGCACCAACACAGGTATAATCCGCTTATTCAGCGATAAAGCAGACTCTAATTCTCGCCGAGCAAAATCCGACATTACCGAATCCGGCGAAAGCAGATAAACCACATTATCCGCCTGTTCAATGCCCCGCTTAATCGCCTCCTCAAACGCTTCCCCCGTTTGAATATCCGTTGTATTCGTCCAAACTGTAATACTTTCTCGCCTCAAACTCTTGCGAATCTTCTCCATTGTCGCCCTATCCTCATCAGCATAAGAGATAAACACCTGCGTCATCAAGTTATTGGCATTCTTGATACTTTCGGTGATATACTCACAATGCAAATCACTAGGAACACAAGGCGGTTGCTCGTCTTTAAATCGTATCTTTAACCAAGCTTCTGCCTGCTGTCGTTCTTCCCCAACTAACAGATAGCTCGTTTGTTTTTGATGCCGCTCCCACTCCAACGCCCTTGCTAAAAACTGGGTATGCTGCTCCACATAATCAGCATGGCGCTTCAATAAATCAATTAAACCTGCAAACGACTGCTCAAAATCATCGATTCCCTCGCGAAAATAGACCCAATTAATCTTACCGATCGCGGGGTGCATATTAGGAAAGCTGGAATGTAACCCTTTCTGTTGATATGCTTCCCAGTCTTGGGGCGTACCCTTAGGATTTCTCTGCTGCCACGTTTCCTGAGTAATTTGCTCAACGTGCAATAAAGGAATAATCCGTTTATTCCGCTTCAGTGCTAGCTCAATTTCTTTACCACAATAGGGCGAATTCACCGAATGAGGCGCAATGATAAATAGAAAGTTATGCCCCTTTTCAATCCCATCATCAATTTGGTTCTGAAAATCAACGCCAAGGGGGATATCATTCTGGTCAAACCAAACCTTTAACCCTTCCTTGAGCAAGCGATCATAAAGTTTTGTTGCAAAAGCTTTACTATCAGCTCGTCCGTAGGAGATGAAGGCATTGCAAAATTTATTCATAGTGAGGTAGCCACACAAAAAGACACAACCAAGGTCTTAAAACTGGTTCAGAGGATAAAAAATATTATTCCTTAGATAGAAGAAATCCGGCGGATAATCATTCTCTTTCTGAGACTATAACAAATAGTATCCGGTAACGTAAACAGTTATGGTGGTTGAAACGTTTGTAGTGAGGACTTTAGTCCTCCTGCTAGAGACGAATCAAGCGCCTACTACAAACAGGATTAGCGACTCACGATAAACGCTAAAATTGCTAATCCTAGTAATGTCGGCGTTAACCAATTTCCCCAGCGTACATAAAGTGTTTGGGTTTGTCGCCGATAAACTGTCGCCGCATGAATCTGGTAGGTATTAATCCCAGAAAGCCATAAGGTTCTCCCGTGAGGATTGACAATGCCAGAATAGCCAGTATTCGTCGCCCGTACTGCCCAACGATCCGTTTCAATAGCTCTCATCACATCTTGGGCGTGGTGTTGGGCGGGCATGGTTTCACTATAATGAGCATTATTTGAAGCACTGAGAATAAACTCACCTCCCCTAGCGGCTTGATGGCGGAAATGATAGGCAAAAGCTGACTCATAACAAATCCCCGCGATCGCACGACCAAACGGTGTGTCAAACTGTTGGTTGGGTTGACCTGCGGCTAAGTGGGCATCTAAGGGGGAAAGGCGATTAATTAAACTACCCAATAGTTCCTCAAAGGGAATATATTCGCCTAAAGGGACGAGCATCACTTTGTTATAGCGGCTGATGGTTTCACCTGTACCTGAAATTGTAAATAAGCTATTGGTAAGGCTATCCCCTTTTTTACCAAACGCCCCCAGCCAAACCACCACACCTTTGTCTAAAATAGCCTCTTTAAAACGGTTAAGTTTGTATTGATAAAAGGGAACAGGTGAGCGAAATTGATTAATCTGTTCATCCCAGAGAAAAGGTAATGCTGTTTCCGGTGTCAAAACTGCCTCTACTCCTTGATCTGCTAAGGCGTTGTAACCATTGGTATAATTTTCAATTGCCCGACTCCAACCATCTTGGTAGAGTTTAATTGTGTTAGGAATATTCCCTTGAATAATACCAATGTTGAAGGCAGATTGAGTGGGTTGAATCAGCGGACGACTGTAGAGTCCAAACCCAATCAGATGGAAACCAACAAGAAGTCCTAAAGCTAGGATAAATTTCTGCCTTGCGCTAGATCCAGTGACTCGTTTGTTTTGATTTGAGAAATAACTAATCCCAGCTTCCGCGATTAACCCATTCACAGCAACAACGGCTGCACTTACTGTAAACGGACCCGAAATCTGACCCAGGTGTAAAATCCATAAATTATGGGGACTTTGGGTATAAGCTAGAGATGTCCAGTTGAGATCGCCTAGAGTCCAGAAGGCTTCTAAACCACACCAGAGAGCAATTCCGACTAAGACACGATTAACGGTTCTAAACTTGACACCTTGACGATTTAATAGTGAATTGAACGCTGTCATCCCCACCGCCCAGAGCACCACCAGAATTGTCCCCCAGAGGGTAATAAACACCCAGCAAAAAAGTGCGATCGCTAAACTGGCTAACCAGGGTACTCCCATCCAATCCATGGGATGAATTCCTGTAATCCAAAATATGGCTAAGCCTTGATAGCCAATCCCCCAGCAGAAACCATATAAAGCCGTCTGGCGCAGACTTTGCTGATTCACCACTAAGAACCACAAGGGAACCAAAGCAATCCACGCCAAAGACCAGGCTTCCACAGGGGATGGGGTTAATCCCATGAGGATACCACCCAGCAGGGATAACAAGAAAGGAGATGCTCGCCAAAGTTGCTTAGGAATATGCATAGTCAGTTTTTGGGCTATGTACCCGAACAGTTTCTCCCTCATCCCCTAACCCCTTCTCCGGCCCCCCTCGGGAGGACAAAGGATGCTTCGCTTTTTTTGCACGGGAGAAGGGGAACCATCACTTCCAGAGGTGTCCTATTAATCTCTACACTGCTCCCTTCGGACATGGTTTTGAACGTTTTGAATTAACTCAAATTTCATGCCCCTGTTATTAATTAGATTTTAGATTACCATGAACAGCAAGCCAGATGCAGGGTGGATGAGAACTTGTCCATTCAACTCGGTGCTTTTGATGGGCATTAATTAACATATAATCTCCAGCTTTCAGTTCAATTTTAGACCCATCATCATAGATAATAATTGCTTCCCCCTGAAGTAGGATTACCCACTCATCCCGCTGCTGATCATACCATTCTCCCGTTGGTGTAGTTTGTCCCGTTGAGATAATCCGCTCAATTACAACGCTATCACTAGAGACTAATGCCTCAAATTTTTCTTCATTGGGAAGTTGAGGGGGAAGGTTAAAAATATTTGGCATATCTCATGAATAATGATGAAAATAATGCGTCTTAGCTTAGTAAGAGAACGGGCTAGTCGTCTTGAGAACACAGGAACATTTCTCACCGTACTAGCCCAGATTTGCTTGTTTGTGTTGGAGATGTTTATCAATTGTCTTCTATTTTTAATGGTTATGACATCGGCAATAGTTATCAAATAATTTTGCGCGACTTTGCGGATGTCATTTGAGAAGAGTCGGATCTAAACAGTATATGAATTGAGTGTTGGAGTCGGTTACTCAACTGAATAGATCAACCCCACACTATAACGATTTGCCAATCATTCACTGAGCGGCACTTGTAACTTGAGTCGCTGAACATCTCCCTCTTCTCCCACAGCCGGAAATAGGTCAAGGGGATCACCAGAGTTGAGGGTATCTCCAACGACAATGCGTAGGCGATCGCTAATGGCAAAGCGTGAATCCGCAGAATTCACTCCGACTGCATCTGGAGCGATGGGCGAGTTGGTATTAAAGAAAGAACGGTAATCGTTGGATAGACTGCGACGTTGTACAGTCCGTAGGGATTCACCGGATAACGTAACCGAATTGTCATTAGCGCTAAACGGTGAGTCGGACTGAGCTTGGGCAAGGGGGACTAAGCCAAAGACCGCAGTAGTGATGCTTAAAACAACGAGTGTGTAGCGTCTCATGAGCGCTCTCCCTGATTTGATAGTGTTGGAAACTTGCTATCGACTGTTGAGACTGATTATACTTTTCAGCATACCAAGAATTTGCCGATAAATTTACAATGGGATTAATTTTTTATTGATTTGTTGACCAAATTTGTTACCCAGTTTACCATTTACAAGCTGGGTAACAATCAATAGCTCATTGATCGAGTTTCAGCTACGAACCTCTGCCTTGATCATCAAACTCAAATCCCCAGTCTTCATCTTCATCCTCATCCTCCGGTTCCGCTTGAGGTGGGGGTTGGCGGTACGGCGGGGTAATTACTCGATAGTTAGCATCATACACAGCCTCAGATTTGCCAATCCTCGATTTAGACTGATTGGATTCCCGGTAACTGTAGGAATAAACCGAGTCGGGTTGAGAACGGCGGCTGGGTTCTTGACGTGGTTCATAACTACTGCAATCGCTTCCGATACTGCGCTCTGTTTCCTCTGACACCTCTTCCTCTGGCTGACTCTCCAACTCATCCCAGTCAAACTCGTCCTCTATGGATGTTGCCGATTCTCCTTCAAAGTTCCACTCTGGAGCAACAGCTTGATCCCAATCCGAACCGGAAGCAGAGGGGGAAGATTTGGGTGGGGGTGGGGGTGGGGGTGATGGAGGGGGTGATGGAGGTGGCATTTCTGGTTCAGTTTGCTCGGGTTCAGGTTCCTCCTCCTCAAACTCAACATCTGATCGCCAGCGATTTGGAGGCGATGGTTGGGCGGCGCGATCAAACCTCTGAACCCTCCTGGGTCGAAAACTGAGCAACTGTAAGACTAAACTGGTGAGTATGCCGAGTGCGATCGCCAATCCTATCCATACCGTCAGCGGCAATGCAACCGTTTGCATTCCCAAAAATACGAGAGACTTGACGGGGGCTGACAAATTTGACAAAACAAATATAGCCAGTCCGCCTCCAACCAAGCATAATAGGACAATTCGATTCACAGGCATGATTAGTGATTTACAGGTATGGATAGAGCCCTTACCTCTAACTTACCGCGTTCTTAACATCTGATCCGTTATCTTGCCCATCTCCCCCTGCTTCCCCAGCTCCCCCAGCTCCCCCAGCTTCCCCATCTTCCCCAGCTTCCCCAGCTTCCCTAATGAATAAGTATTTCATCCGCAGCAAGGAAGCGTCAAAACCGATATACAATAAAGCAATAATTGAACATTGACCCGGTCGAATCAATGGTTACACTTACATACTGCAAGGGATTACCTACACCAGCTTGGGAGCTTAACCCATTAGGGAAAACCCGACTAGAAATGTTTCTATCGGAATATTCAGCTATTTTCCATGTCTGCGGGTGTGAGACAGCCAATCATCTCCTCTCAAGTGAAAAATTCAACAAGTCCAGGTGGAACAGATATCTACAGCAGAGTTACGGTATAAACAAACGTCACGCTAATGGTGTGATAGTTTTTGCCCAAGGCGCGGTAGATGCGGCAAGAGAGAACCGTAAACGGCACATTAAGGTACTGACGGCTAAAACGAAATCCTGTGCAGCATGGATTAAAAAGGCTCAACGCTCTCTTAAGAATGCCCGTAAGTTTTACCGCCAGAAAAACTGGCAAGCCAGTAAGTCGGGGTGTGTATTGCCATTAGCTTGCTCTATCGAGTATCGGCAGAGCAATTGGCAAAACTTACGTTTTCAACTGCACAACAAAAAGCGCAAGCTAAACCACTACCAGAAGCAGGTTGAGTACCTAAAAGCGGCTCCCATTCGGGTAACTATCCCCAAAGGACAAGTTTATGTAGTGGGAGCCAAAGACGAATCATTTGGGAATCAGGCTTGCCAGTGGGATGGGCAAACAATCAGGTGGCGTGTTCCCTATTGTTTAGAGGAAAAGTTCGGGAAGTATGTCTCATCCCAGATAGGGGACTTCCAGAGAAATGTCAATCGACTACCAGAAGATGGTGCTAAAACATGGCATTTTTACCGAAAGGATAACAAGTGGTGTGTAGCAGTACAGTTTACAAGAGCACCTGTTAAGCAGGTATCCAGGTCAATCCATTATGGGTGTATTGGGATAGACCTCAATCCCGGTTCAGTAGGATGGTCTTATGTGGACAGGGATGGCAATCTCAAGCATCATGGTCAAATCCCCATTGAGATGGGACAGCCACGGGGTAAACAGGATGCTGCGATTAGACAGGTCTGTTTCCGGCTACTGGATATGGCAATTGCCTACCAATGCCCGATTGTGTGTGAAGAATTAGACTTTTCGGGCAAGAAAACCCAACTCCGGGAAAACAGACGCAAATATGCCCGAATGCTGTCTGGATGGGCCTATAGTCGTTTCTCCAAGTTATTGACCGCCATATTGAATAATCGCGGCATAGAAGTGAAAACAGTCAATCCAGCCTATAGCAGTCTGATTGGAGGCGTCAAATATGCCCGGATGTATGGATTAGCTAGTGATGAAGCGGCGGCACTGGTGATCGCCCGTCGTGGGATGAGATTAGGGGAAAAATTACCAGGCTCCATAACCGCCTATCTATCGGTGAACGATAGCAAGCACGTATGGAGCTATTGGCATCAACTGAATAATAGACTCAAGTGTTCTATTCATAGTAGGCACACCTATTATGGTATCTCTAACTGGGAGTCCTTGGTCAACCCTCAACAGGGAAGCTCTTGACGCACTTGGGACGAACGCTCGTATAAACATACACCGCTGTGTTTTGCCTAGATGTGACGATCTTTGTATAGATCTGATCAGGTTTTTAGAAGCGGTTAGATTACATCTTGGCGTCAGGAACCCCACGCCTAAAGGCGGGGGCTTGGAATTGAGCCGCAACCTGACCAGCCTAAGACCTACGCGGTCTACGTTATGTCTAAGCGTTGTAGAGACGTAGCATGCTACGTCTGTACCTACTCCAGCATTAAAAAGGCTTAAAGGGTTAAACAGCGTGTGTTAGAGAAAGTACCGAGGCATAACTTATGCGAGGCAAACGTTACCCCGTTTCCGGGAGGGGCGCAAGCCCAATTAAGCAACCCCTATGCGTACAGGTTGACCCTTCGGCTTCGCTCAGGGTCAACACCGAGCGAAGTCGAGGTGTTGAAAGCACGAGTCTGTAATTGCCCAGACTTTCATGTGAACGCAATACATCGAATGAGATGACGATTATTTGGGAACTCGATTTCTATTCACGTCCAATATTGGATGACAATCAGAAGAAGCTCTGGGAAGTCTTAATCTGTCAGAGTCCTTTAAACATCCACCAATCCACGGACAAATTATTTCAGTACGCGCAGTTTTGTTCCAACCAGGAGGTCAACTCCTTATGGTTGCGGCAATCCCTAGAAGAAGCGATCGCGGCATCGGGACAAACACCGACAAAAATTCGCTTTTTCCGGCGTCAGATGAACAACATGATTACTAAAGCCTGCCAAGAGTTAGGCATTCCCGCGATCGCCAGTCGTCGGACATACAGGCTTGATCACTGGCTAAACCACCGGATCAAGGACGTTTATCCCCATCAACCCGGATATCAGTCCTCAGCCGCCGCCTCTGCCTCTGTGCGCTACCAACCTCAGGTTCCTCAACCCTTACCCGATGCCATCCAGGGACAAAAATGGGCATTGGTTAGTTTGGAAGCCGAAGCATTTGCTGATATGGATGAGTGGGACATTGACTTTGGCGAAGCTTTTCCCCTGTCAATGATGGATCTGGCTCCAGATACGCGCATTCCGGGCATGATTATTTTCTCTGATCGCGCCAAAGCCTTAGCCGCATGGATGTCAGGTTTAGAACTAGCGTTTGTTAAATTTCAGGGAGGTGCCACTCCCCGGCTATTACTGGAAACGGGTGCTAGTGATAGCTGGGCTTTAGCCAACCTAACCGATGCTCAAACCCTAGCGGAAGCTGAAGGCTTTGAATCTGCCAAAGAAAACGCCCAGTCCATACATTTTCTTGCAGTGCAGTCAACGCCAACCTCAGAAACCTTTGCTGGATTTTGGTTGTTGCAAGAATTAACGTAGCCCTGAATGGGTTCGGGGTTTATCACCATGAGCCGGAACTATAAACAGAATAATTAACCCTAAACATTATGGAGTCTCCGAATTTGTCACCCGCCCTGCCCTGCGAACAACTCTTAGATCTGGCACTCAAAGCCGGAGCCAAGGATGCTGAGGTCTATCAGTCGCAATCGCTGTCTCGCCCTGTACTCTTTGAAGCGAATCGCCTTAAGCGGCTAGAAAGTAGTCAATCAGAAGGGGTGGCGCTACGCTTATGGAAAAACGGTCGTCCCGGATTGGCGGTTGCTTATGGTGCAGTGAATCCCCAAGACTTAGTGGATCGAGCCATCGCCATTAGCACTCTGAATGAATCGGAATCGGTGGAACTCACACCGGGACGTACCGAAGGTTATCCCGACTTGGGCAAGTCCGTGGCGGTAGAAGAATTGGTCGTCATGGGCAAAGAAGCGATCACTAAAATTCGGGACGCGAATCCAGACGTCCTCTGTACGGCAGAATGGGAATGTGAAGCCGAAACCACCCGCTTGATCAACTCTCAAGGCTTGGATTGTCATTACACCGACACCACACTCAACTGTTTTTTTTCGGTGGAATGGGTGCGCGGCGATGACTTTTTATGCGTATCTGATGGTCAAACCCAACGGGAACAGCTTAATTCCGATAAAGTCGTACAATCAATTTTACAACGCCTCAACTGGGCGCAGAATAATGTTTATCCCCCTATCGGTCAAGTCCCGATTTTGCTCACCGCCAAAGCCGCTGATTTACTCTGGGATACCGTCCAAACCGCATTAAATGGGAAACAGGTGTGGGAAAGCGCTTCCCCTTGGAGCGATCGCTTGGGTCAAGTGGTCAGTTCCCTCAACCTTACCCTATCTCAACAACCGAATACGGGTCCCTATAGCTGTCCTTTTGACGACGAAGGGACTCCGACTCGACCCCTATTATTAATTCGCGAAGGACAGTTGCAACAATTTTATGGCGATCGCACCATTGGGCGATTACTGGGAGTTGGCAGTACAGGCAATGGATTTCGCCCCAGCTTAGGCAGTTATCCCACCCCAGGCTTAGTCAATATCATGGTACAACCCGGTAAAGGCTCCTTAAGAGACTTATTGCGTCAACTGGATGATGGATTGGTGATCGACCAAATCCTCGGTGGTGGAGCTGGCATATCTGGAGACTTTTCTGTCAATGTAGATTTAGGGTATCGCGTCTGCAACGGTATGATCATCGGTCGGGTAAAAGACACCATGGTTGCGGGTAACGTCTACACTGCCCTCAAGCAGATTGTTGCCCTGGGTGAAGATGCAGAATGGAATGGTCCGTGTTATACCCCCTCTTTAATTTTAGAAGGACTCTCAGTTACCGCATCTGAGCAAACCTCTATTTTGATTTAGCTCGTTAGGAGAGAGAGGGAGCAGGGGGAGCAGGGGGAGCTGGGGAAGCTGGGGAAGCTGGGGAAGCTGGGGGAGAGTAGGGGCAAGTTTCAAGTTTAGGGACTAATATTGATTGTTATCCCTAGATTGGCTGCAAAACCTGTCCTGTTTGTAGGGGCGGGTTTTACCGTTGGCGTTTGGTTTTCACCCTGATGTCACTAAACCCGCCCCAATGGAGTGCAAGAATTCTTCAACGAATGACCAATGACCAATGACCAATGACCAATGATCAATCCCATACGTCAATGGTTACTGCCCAAGCGACGTTTGGCGATCGCAGAAGCTTGTTTAATTGGGGTGGTTTCTGCGCTATCCGCCGTGTTACTCCAACACAGTATTGGTTGGCTCGGTTCATGGCGGGTTCAAACTTCTGAACAATTTCCGCCCTTTCTAGTTTTACCCGCCTTCGGACTGGTATTGGGAGCACTGTCTGGATTCTTGGTTGAGTATTTGGCACCCGATGCTTCTGGGAGTGGTATTCCTCAGATTAAAGCCGCACTTGGAGGGTATCCCATCGCTCTAGATTTGCGTGTAGCGCTGGTTAAACTCGTCAGTAGTATTTTAGCGATCGCGGCAGGACTGACCCTGGGACGTCAAGGACCCACAGTTCATATTGGTGCAGCGTTGGCGGCTCAGTTTAGCCGTTGGTTTCCTACCTCTCCGAGCCATCGACGCCAGCTCATTGCGGCGGGTTCAGCGGCGGGTTTAGCGGCAGGGTTTAATACCCCAATCGCGGGTATTTTGTTTGTGGTTGAGGAATTAATCCATGATTTTTCCGGCTTAACGCTAGGAACAGCGATTCTCGCTTCGTTTATCGGTGCGGTGATTTCCCGGATTTTAGGGGGTCGTAGTCTCGACCTGAACCTGGAACTAACTCAAACAACCAGTAGTTTTTCTGCTCCGGAGATTCCCTTTTATTTAATCCTGGGTCTTTTAGCCGGATTACTGGCAACCTTATTTAATCGTGGGATTCTGTTTTCATTGACGCTACAACGCCGCTTTCATGTCTCTTTGGCGGTAAAAATGGGGCTAGCGGGATTAATCTGTGGTTGTGTGGTTTCTCTGTTACCCCCGGATTTTCGCAATAATCGTGGGTTGCGGGAGTTGTTAATTACAGGCGCAGAAAGTTGGCAATTCACTAGCCTCGCTTTAGTAACCTACTTTTTTCTCACCCTAGTTTCTTATGGATCAGGCGCTCCTGGGGGTTTATTTCACCCGTCACTGGTTTTGGGTTCTGCCTTAGGTTATCTGGTGGGCGTCGCTAAATTATCGTTTTTAGGGGTTGGGGAACCGACGACTTACGCCTTGGCAGGGATGGGGGCGTTTTTTAGTGCTGTATCTAAGGTTCCTATAACCGCGATTGTGATCATATTTGAGATTACGGCGGATTTCAATCTGGTTTTACCGTTAATGATCACCTGTGTGGTATCTTACCTGATTGCCGATCAACTCTCCAAAGGCTCACTTTATCAGCGTCTGTTGGAATGGAGAGGGTATATCTCCCCCACTCAAAAAGTAGACAAGGGTTCATTGGTTGGGTTAACCGCAGAGGATTTGATGCAACGACGGGTGGAAACCTTATCGCTGCACATGAGTCTGGATGACGCCTTGCAGATGGTATCTCGTTCGACGCACCAAGGGTTTCCTGTGGTAGATGAAGGGACGCTAGTGGGGATTATTAGTCAATCAGATCTTACACAGACGACAAAAATGCAAGGCAATCCGCCCCGTTGTCCGTTTCCCGGAACCACACCCCTAGCAGAGATTATGACATCGCACCCGATAACGGTGAAGCCGACAGCGAGTTTAGTCGATGTGCTTTATCTGCTCAACCGTTACCACCTCAGTCGCCTCCCAGTCACTGAAGGGCGTAAGTTATTGGGAATTATTACCCGCAGCGATATTATTCGGGCGGAATTGGATCAGCTTGATAGTAAGACAACTCAGACTAGATCACAATTAGAACCCTCTTATGTCGTTTATCAAACCCGATCGCCAGAAACGGGACGAGGACGGTTATTAGTCCCCATCGCTAATCCCCAAACCGCCCCCATATTAGTTAAACTCGCCGCCGCCATCGCCCGCGATCGCGACTATGAATTGGAATGTCTACAAGTAATTATTGTCTCCCGCAGCACGTCTCCTGCAGAAACGCCAGTACAAACCACAAAAAGTCGTCGGTTATTACGTCAGGCGGAAAAGTGGGGACGAGATTGGAATATACCCGTTCACACTCAAATACGGGTGAGTCAGGATATTACTCAAGCGATTCTAGACACCATTAAAGAGCGACATATTAATTTGATGATGATGGGGTGGAAAGGATCAACCTCAACCCCTGGACGCATTTTTGGCGGGGTAGTGGATGCAGTGATTCGACAAGCGCCCTGTGATGTAATGGTGGTTAAATTGGGTGAAATGATGCATCCGCCTTATATCCCTCCCTTCTTTCAGCGTTGGTTGATTCCCATCGCAGGTGGTCCTAATTCGCAACGCGCTTTGGAATTTCTGCCCGCGTTAATTTCCTTAAGTAGTAAGCCACCCGATATTCGATTATGCCAAGTCTTTGATCCAGAAGATACAGTTACCGATACAACCGCCATGGAAAAAGCTAGCGACTTTTTAAAAGGGCAAATGGATGGTCGGATTGGTCGGATTCGCCGGATTCCCATTCGCGCTAGTGAGGTATCTGATGCGGTAGCTCATTTAGCCAATGACCAATTATGCGATGTTGTGGTTTTAGGGGCAAGCCAGGAAGGGCTATTACAGCTTATGATTCAGGGGAATATTCCTGAAGCGATCGCGCGGCGGGTTAAGAGTACCGTTATTTTAGTTCGCAGCGTGACATAAGGCATAAGGGGTGACAAACCGTCTGAAACCCTTGAAAATTAGGCTTTGATCGACATTAATATCTTGTCAACAAATAAATGTCACCAACTCGTTATGGTACAAATCATTCAAGCCCAAGATATAGACTTACGTTATCTCATCGAAAACCATGGACTCCAACTGGTTGAATATAACCTATTTTTTTCAGAGTGGCAGGAAGATTTACCCGAGCTATCTGATTCCGAAAAACAACAATTAGACAAAGTAAAAGCGGGTTATCTCAATCTGCTTAACTATCCACCCTTATTAGAGGATGTGGTGAGAATGGCTGTCTTAGACCCTATTCTCTTCATCGGTGATTTTTATCTGGCTCCCTTTTACGTTAAATCAGAACAATCCATTGATATTGTCGAGGAAGATGATGGCGTAATTATCAGGGGAAGAATTGATACATTAGTCTTAAAAAACCAGCTTTGGGTCATGGTTATCGAGTCGAAACGAGCCTCATATTCCATTGAAGCTGGACTTGCCCAAATGTTGGCGTATATGCTAGGAAATCCCAATCCAGAAAAACCTAGCTATGGCATGATTACCAGTGGAGGAACGTTCATATTTGTCAAATGTGTTCAGGAAGACTATCCCAAATACGCGACATCAAACTTGTTAGCTACTCGCAACCCTGGAGATTTGTACAGCGTTCTCACAATTTTGAAGCGCTTAAGTCAAATTGTAATTAGGGATTGTTGAATAAATGTTGTATTGATAATTAAATTGATTCTTACAACCAGAAAAAAACAAGATCAAAAATCTAGATAAAGTCCTGAAACTCTGGACTCAAATGCAAAACCGCTTGGTTATTTTGCATTTTTAGATAACTTTGTTCCCCACTATTAAGTTCCTCTGGCGTCAGGGGTATCATTTGCGGGTTTGTGGTACTGTACGCCGCGCCTGTATAATTCATTAAAAATAAAGTGTACTGCCCATTGGCGTCATTGTAGGTCACTTGCTGAAGAGGATACTTCCCATCTGTGAGTCGAGTCTGAGACGATACAGTGTTGGTGTTTTGCTGTCCTACAGACTGAGAATAGTTGGTTGAATCCTGACAAGCCAGTGTTGTCCAACAAAGCGCTACACTGAGAAGAACGGGAGTAAATTGGCGGAACGTTCGACGTGGCGTACCCATAGCCGCTGCTAAAGAATTTTTCATGATTACTATTTTAACTCGTGATGATTAGGGGACGGTTTAGCCAAAGCCAAACTGGAGGTGAGTCTCTGTCTATTACTCAAGATTTGGTCTTGGATT
Source organism: Coleofasciculus sp. F4-SAH-05 (assembly GCF_040222985.1). Taxonomy (NCBI): domain Bacteria; kingdom Bacillati; phylum Cyanobacteriota; class Cyanophyceae; order Coleofasciculales; family Coleofasciculaceae; genus Coleofasciculus; species Coleofasciculus sp. F4-SAH-05. The sequence continues at coordinate 2,006 of NZ_JAVKBY010000226.1, read as the reverse complement.
GTATGCGCGATCGCAAGTGTTGTTACATTTCTTAACCAACTTCACCTGTTCCCAATCCTGATAATTTCTTGACAACAAGACACCTATAGTATCCTGATTGCGGGTGAGGCGTCCAGAATAGTGAATAGAAAACGGATGGAAGAGTGATCGCAATCCTCACATCGATCTAGCAATTTGTAGGAAAAAATGAATAAACGACTATTAAGTGTCAGCCTCCTGTTCCCTATTTTACTCCTTGAGGCAGGTCACAGTTTAGCGCATTCTGGAAGCACAGCAAATCAAGGGTTGGTATTTTCCAGATCTCGCCCGAGAACGTCTCAGGTTAAACTCGATAGGCAAGAGTCTCCCCCATTTTTCCTTGCTGCTAGGAAAGAAAAACCCAAAACCTGTCGGTGGGCGGGTTATTGTGACGACGAGGATAACCAAGATAATGCGACAAGTGCGATCGCGTGGCGAGATGGCATGTCTTTCAACGACAATAGCATAAGGACGATAATGACTCATGGGACTAGATCTACCGAGATTTTATAAAGCGTGCAATCCAAGCAAGCCCTTAACCGTGGGGGAAGTTGAAGATCAGCAGTATTATATTGATTTTTCCCCGGTGAGAGGCAATCGAATCATTCAGTCACTGCAACGCACCATTGCCTTAATTTCACCCGATGAACCCACCTGCCAACTGTTTACGGGTCATATTGGCTGTGGGAAATCCACCGAATTGCTGCGACTCAAAGCCGAGTTAGAAAAGCAGGGATACTATGTGGTTTACTTTGAGTCCTCCCAAGACTTAGATATGGCAGATGTCGATATTACGGATATTCTCCTGAGTGTAGCGGGTCGAGTCAGTGAAAGTTTAGAATCGATTAGAATTAAACTCAAGCCGGGTTATTTTGCCAATTTGTTTAGTGAAATTGCCGACTTCCTGCAAACGCCGATTGAACTAAATGCCGAAGCCGAACTCTCGATTGGCATTGGTAAAATTACCGCCAAAACCAAAGAAAGTCCCAAACTCCGCCGCCGCTTACGGGAATATCTAGAACCCCGTACCAGTGGTATTTTAGAATCGATTAACACCGAACTATTAGGACGGGCAACCACGGAACTGCGGCGACGGGGAAAAGCGGGGCTGGTGGTGATTGTCGATAATTTGGATCGGGTAGATAATCGTCCACTTCCCTCGGAACGCTTACAACCCGAGTACTTATTTATTGACCGAGGTGACCAATTACGGAAACTGAATTGTCACGTTGTTTATACCCTTCCGTTATCATTAACGTTTTCCAATGATGTGGAAATTCTAAAAAATCGCTTAGGGGGTGGATTACCGCCAACTATTTTACCCATGGTTCCTGTGCGCGAACGGGATGGGTCAGAATGTAAAGAAGGGATGAATTTGTTGCGGCAAATGGTCTTAGTGAGAGCATTTCCCCACCATACCCCAGCACAACGATTCGCCTTACTTCCCGAAGTCTTTGATAATACTGAAACCTTAGATCGTCTCTGTCAAATCAGCGGGGGTCATCTGCGAAACTTACTGGGACTCCTATTTGGCTGTTTGCGACAAATAGACCCGCCGATTTCGCGGGATTGTCTAGAAGGCGTAATTCGTGAAAGTCGGGATTACCTCACCTCATCCATTGATGATGAGGAGTGGGAGTTGCTGTTTCAGGTGGTGCAACAACAGACAGTTAAAGGAGACGTGGAATACACCACTCTGCTGCGTAGTATGTTCGTCTATGAATACCGCGATCGCAACGGGAATTGGTTTTCCATCAATCCGGCGCTGGAAGAGACACAGAAGTTTCAAAATTGGTTGAGAGAAAACAGTTAAAATGGTTGTTGCTGTAATCCTAGTTAACGGTAATTGTAGGGGCGGGTTTAGGGATTAAATCATGAGACAACACCTCAAACCAAACAACGAAACCCGCCCTATCCCCACCGCTAAACCACGAAATACCGCCTAATATTTCACGCGATCGCATCCATTAATCGAATGTTTTCGGTAA
>NZ_JAVKBY010000213.1:0-117272 GCF_040222985.1 Coleofasciculus sp. F4-SAH-05 | reverse complement strand
TTCTCGTCACAGATAGGGTCAAAGATAGGAGTTTGTCTCTGGGGGACCAGCCCCCCAGACCCCCCGATGGGGGACGAGCGCCTCCCCCATACCCCCTGCGCAACGCTTCGCTAATCCCATACCTCATCCGGTGGTCTTCATATGTCAATAAGGATGTCAATAAGACTTTATCTTTGGAGATATTGATGTCGCTCAAAGCCTTACTTTCAAGAGTTTAAGACTGCTTGTCACCCCTTCAGGTAATCCTATTTAGGATTGCTATATGGAAGTGATAAGTTACCACAAAGAAAAGGACAACATCAATGTCACTGAGTCAATTTTCAATTATAGAAACGACACTACGGGAAGGAGAACAATTTTGTGGGGCTAACTTTTCATCACAGGATAGAGTAGAAATTGCTAGGGCGCTTGACGAGTTCGGAGTTGAATATATTGAAGTCACCTCTCCTTGTGCTTCACCTCAATCCCGTCAAGATTGTCAGCATTTAGCTCAATTAGGGTTGCACGCCAAAGTATTAACCCATATTCGCTGTCATTTAGAAGATGCAAAAGTAGCATTAGATACAGGCGTTAACGGGATTCATTTGTTCTTTGGTACATCCAGTTTTCTGCGCCAGTTTGGTCATGGAAAGAGTATAAGTCAAATTGTTGATCGGGCAACGGAGGTTATTACTTTTATCCATAACCAAAGTCCGGAAACAGAATTGCGCTTTTCTACAGAAGATTCATTTCGCAGTTTGCTTCCGGATTTACTCCAGGTTTATTGTGCTATTGATAAACTCGACATGGTGAATCGTTTTGGTTTAGCGGATACAGTGGGTGTCGCGACTCCCAATCAAGTCTTTAATTTAGTTCAGACACTGCGCCAACATACAAATACCGATATTGAATTCCATGGTCATAATGACACAGGTTGTGCGATCGCGAATAGCTACGCCGCCTTAGAAGCGGGTGCAACTCATATCGATACCACTGTATTGGGAATTGGCGAACGCAATGGAATCACTCCCTTGGCTGGACTTATCGCCCGTCTTTACACGGTTGATCCCGAACAATTGCAGGGGAAATATCGCCTACCCCAACTTTTAGCACTGCATCAACTTGTCGCAGATAAAGTGGGTATGGCAATTCCAGCTAACCACTATATTATCGGTTCAGCCGCCTTTAACCATAAGGCAGGGGTTCATGCTAAAGCCATGTTAAATAATCCCCAGACTTACGAATCCCTTAATCCAAGTGATTTTGGACTATCCCGTTCCTTTTTAATTAATCATAAATTAACCGGTCGTCATGCAATTGCCAATCGCGCCATTCAACTGGGATTAGACTTCGATCCCTTCCAAATTCAGGCAATAACTCAAACCATTAAAGCTTTAGCTGACCAACAAAAACTGACCCTAGAGAATGTCGATGAGATATTGCGCTCTACTTTCCCGATGCAACAGAGTCAAAATCCGGCTTAAGGGTCGATTTTTCTTGGGTAATAACAGGTTCAATTCTATAGGTTTGGTTATCTGAAGCATTGGCACGCTTAACTAAAAACGCCACTAACCAGGGGGAAATCATAATGATACTTAACATCCGGGTTAATTGCATGGCTAATACCAATCCGGTGTCACCACCTAACTGCATAACGGTAGCCACCATTGCCTCAATTCCCCCCGGTGTGAATCCTAAAATAGCCGTTGCCATATCCACACCGGTGACGCAATGAAATCCATAGCCAATCCCTAAACAGATGATAATTAACCCGATGACTAATCCGATTTCAATTAAGACAGCTTTGCCGAGTTTACGGGCGGTTTGCCAGTCAAACTGTACCCCAACCGATAATCCAATCAGCAATAGTGCGCCAGCGAATAGAGGTTGAGGCATTTGTACTTGATTTGGCAATGCCCAAAATGCGGCTAACCCCACCAGAAAGGGACCAAAAAATCCAGGGGAAGGTAGACGGAATCGCTTTCCTGCCCAAACCCCCAGGATACCGCACCCGGCGAGAATTAAAAGGCTCAATGCCATAGGTAGAGTTGTTAAGGTGTTGGCTGTGGCGACAGTGGTGGTGACTGGCGTATCCAGGTTGGCGGGAACCAGAAGGATAGCTGCGCTAGGCATGATTAACACAACCAGCAAAACTCGGATATATTGAAGTAGAGCAACCGCGATCGCATCTGCTCCCATTTCTTCACTCATAACCACAATGCTGGAGGCTGCACCCGGTATAAATCCGAGTAAACTGGTGGTGCGATCAATCCCAGCCCAACGACTTAAGAGATACCCATTAAATAGACTCAGACTCCCGGTGAGCAAAACACAAAGTAACAAAGGTACGGCGTAGGTTGTTGCCACACTAATGGTTTCTGGAGAAAAGCGAGTGGCTGTTACCAAACCGACAACAATTTGTCCGATGAGTTTAAAGTTTGAAGGTAAGGGTTGGCGGCGTCCTAAACTGATAGCATAGCCAATTCCTACCAGCATCGGACCCAGCAGCCAACCGACGGGGACATTCAGCCAGTTAAAGAGTAAGCCAACGCCAATTGCGGTGATGATCTGCTGGGTAATTCTTTTAGTTTGGGGCAAATTGTCAATGAGTTTCTTTCTCCAAAGATAAAGGCTGTCTTGATTGGGTGTCGATAGGGATTCTGAGAACGAGGAAAGTTGCCAAACCACAGAGATTGATACAAGTATACAAAACTTAATAATTCCATTATATCATCTCCATAGTATGAGGGAGGAAGAGAGCAAAAATATAGTAGGTAGGGTGTGGGGCGTCGGCAAAAATTGAACCCCGCGGTTAGCTCAACGCGGACTGGATTATAAAGGGAGTAGTCAACCCGGATTGGGTATGAGCATTTCATAGCCCCGAAATTTCGGTCTGAAATCCTTCAAATAATTCGCCTTGGATAATCTGTTCAATTTCTTCTCGTGAAAAGCATCGACTTTCCGCTAAATCCCCATCCGAATGAATATCAATTTTTTCCCCGCGATTCACTCCAACTGATTCTGAACTCAAGAAACTATACCGTTTTCTTAGTTCGATTGCACCCGAAATTACTTTAATCTGTCCCTGACCCATTTCATTCAATTCCATTAGATAAACCGTCCCCCGTGTTGTCGCCACTATTGAATTTACACACCCCTGAATACCATACACCAAGGCTTTTCCATTTCGGACTCGGGCGCAGCGACTACCGACAGTGATCGCAGAATTTTGTCCGAGTCGGACACCCGCATCGTTGTTAAACTGCAAATTCACCCGCGCCTGCTTGGTTGTGATAGTTTGTCCCAGAGTAGCGATGGCATTGATTTGTACGGGTTGATTTTGGATATAAACGTGATTTCCTCCTAAAATTTCCACAACTTTAGCTTGAGTAACTTGAGCTACTGCTGGCGTCTGTTGCAATCCGAATACTAGGATGAGGCATAAACTACTGACAAACCTGAGCAAATGGGGGGATTTTGGGGGTTTATAATATTTTTTATTTTTTGTCAGTTTAATTGTAAGAAGATAAAATAGCTTAATCCAATTTTTTATGCCTGAACTTATAGTAAAATTCACAAAACCAAACTTATCTTTCATAAATAATTGCTCATTTTGAACTCTACCAGGCTACACATACATTATTTCCATTGAATATCCGGACAAAATAGGTAGCTTGACAAAGTTGTAGGTTGGGTAGAGCGATCGCGAAACCCAACAGGTTAACTGGCAATTGGATTCCTCTACCCTTCGGGTTCTCCTAGAGCGTCGGTCAAGTATTCCTAGAAACCGGGTTTCTCGTCAGGATGACAACGCAATATCAACCTTTAACCCCAAGAAACCCGGTTTCTTGACCGATATCCTAGGCGAGTACGAGACGGTTCTGCCCACTGGAGTGACACAGCTAAAATTGTGGACTAGACTTTACCATTGAATCGGGCGCAAAGCGAAAGCGCCCCTACCAAGGTGACGTCCCCAATCAACAAATGACGTAGCTTGCTTCTCGATGAAAGCGAGTATGACGAATGACAAATGACAAATGACAAATGACAAGTGACAAATGACAAGTGACAAATGACAATTAATACCTTGTCGCGCCTGTTGGAATTGGCTCCTCTTGTTCTTCTTCTAATTCCTCATCTTCAAAGGCATCTTCGTCTTCGTCTTCATACTCCAGTTCAATATCCTCCTCAACCTCAGTAGCGCTGACTGGAATCGAGGTATCCGCACCATTGATAATCGCCCCTAAGAGCGGTGATGGCTCGGTTTCGGTTAATTCTTGAGCTGCCAGATTCAGGATTGATTTCTCACTGTAACCCGGACGGGTGACAAGTACCATCCCATCGGCTAGGGGTTCAAGTAACAGAGTATCATTGGACAGGGAGAGCGCCGGACTATCAATCACTACAAAGTCAAAGCGATTGCGAGCATCGCGGATAAGCTGTTGAAACTCTCGCGATTCTAGGATAGCAGCGGCTTGTTTTTGGGGTCCGGGACTGGGTACGATATAGAGATTCTGAATATTTGGGGCTAACTGAATGCAAGCACTCTTAGAGCCGTAGTACGGTAAGGGTTGGGTCTTCGCTTCCGGTTCAGGGGTGACGTGGTGGAAATGCGCTTGGGAGGATGAGCGTAAATCGGCTTCAATTAATAGAGTACGCTTACCCGCATGAGCTGACGCGATCGCTAAATTATAAGCGGTGGTGCTTTTACCCTCTCCCTTAACCGTGCTGGCGATTAACACCACTTTCAAGGATTTATGCTCTCCACTACAAAGCTTACTGCGGAACCGTTCGTACACCTCTAAATAGGGTGAACTTGACTTGAGTAAAATACCTGTTTGTCCCAAATCTGGGTCAATGCTCATCACTACAGGCAATTCTGCCAAGACAGGGACATCATGTTGTGCCAGCAATTGCTGGATTTCTTTGGCTGCGTAGAGTTTGCTATCTAAGATAGCTAAGATGAGAATCACACCAGCCGCCGCAATTAAGCCGACAAAGGTTCCCCCAGCGAGGATGACAATGGGATTGGTTGATTCTTTCCCACCCTTCTGCTGGACGCCAGGAGTCTGACTAACGCTGAGATAGCTCACGGTTTCTGCGTCAGCGGCTTTGGCATCAATGAGTGATGCCTGTAATGTGTTATAGAAGTCTTGTTTTATTTGAAACTTCTGTGCTAAGCGTACCTGCTCAAGCTGCTTAGTCGGAATCTGTTGATATTCCTGAAGTAGTTCCTGGCCAATTCTGTTCGTGGTTTCCAGTTGATCTCGCAGTGTATCGCGTTGAGTCGATAATGACACCAATTGATTGGCTAATTGTTGCCGGGTTGGGTCAAGGCTGCTACCAATTCGGATACGGCTGGGGGTTAAGGCTTCACCCAAACCATTCCCTTCAATCACCTCAGCCGCTCGCTTTCCTAGCATTGCTTCATAAGTCCGTTGCTGTCGCTGTAACTCTTCGAGATTGGGATGTTGGTCTCTATACCCTTGACTTTTGAGCAGTTTTATCTGAGTTTCAATTTGTTGCAGTTGTCCGCGCAAGCCAGCGATGGTGGGATCAGCGCTCAGGGCTGAGTTCGTATAAGCTTGGTCAGCCGTCAAACCCAACCGCCTCTGCAAACTCGCCATCTGACTCTCAATTCCTTCTAGAGTCTGTTGCACTTGGCGTTGCTGTTGTTTGTTGCCGCTAATTTGTGCCAGCAAGCTGTTATCTTCAGCTAAGGCTAAGGCGGCGCCCTCAATCCGGTTAAAGGTTTCTAGTTCTTCTTGTGCCTGTTTTAATTCGTTTTCCGCCTCGGCTGAGCGTGTTTCAATGGACTCAATAATCGCTTGCAGTCGTTCGCTATTAATCAAACGACTTTGCTCGATCATCTTCTGCATCAGCACTTCTACCGTTTTGATAGCTTGCTCCGGATCGTCATCAGTGTAAATCACTCTTATTATTGATGGAATCGAGGCTTCTCCGTCTTTTCCTGAGTTATCGGACTTCCACTCTAAATTCTCAATGATTTCTTTTGGATTAGAACCCACAGCTATTGCCGTAGCTTTTATCACATTCTCTGCTAAAAGATTTTGTTCTGTAAGCCGTTGCAGTCCCTGCTGCTGAATTTCCCCTCCCGTTGTCGAAAAGACTTTTGCAGGAGTAGTTACCGCCAAATCTCCCCAACCCTCATAAGACACAGCACTGGGGGGAGAGGGCATAATCGCCACAACGCCCGCTCCGCCAGTAATTAGCGCAAAAACACCGATGCCAATGAATTTATAACGATCAAGGGCGATTAAATAGCGTTTAATTAAGGGGATAGTCATAGCAATTTCAGGCTAACGAGTCGTGCAAGCGGAGTCTAGGAGAGGATGCGCCGAATAGAGGTATACTAAATTAAGGCAACTCATGTCAAAGTGTCTGTGCTTGTATTCTAGCTCAGCACCTCTGTAATGAGGATAGCCGAAGACATGCGATCGCACAGCGATTTAACCAAACTACCGAGCAATGTCTTGTCCGGATAACAAATTGCATCTCTTCCCTGCTAAGAGACGTGCCATGGCACGTCTCTACACTCACCACAATGCTGATTCAGCAAGCCCTAGTTATTATTCCCTGAGCCAAACACATTCCCGACATTCTCAAAAAAGTTGCGAAATCCCAGAAAATCGCTAAAGGGTCGAGTCACTAAACGCAAAGCATAGTTGACTTTAGCGATAAAGCTACGACCAACCACAATAACATCTTCATTCTGCAAGGGAACATTTTGCGCCAAATCACCCATGAGGACAGCCTTCCCATCAATCTCCTGGGTCACCACCTTACCCCGTTCCGGATCAAACCGCATTAAGGCAATTTCACTTAAGTTCGCATCTTCCAAACTTGGCGCCAGCGATGTCAACGCATCCATAAAATTACTGCCATTGGGCAAATTCAGGTTGCCAATTCGACCATTGGGATAACTCAAGACTCGCAGCGTAATTTGTGGTGTCGCTAGCGTCGAGCGAGAGGCGAGACTGCGGTCATAATCCGTCGTTGTACCCGTTTCTAATTCCAATACGACGACAGAATCCCCATCTCGGAGACGCACATCCGGTAAGGATGTCGCATTTTGCAGCGGTGTAAATAAATCAATCTGTTGTTCAATAATCGAATTATTCGCAGGAGAACGCCGACGCACGATGACAGTACGCAAGTCAGCCAGATTCGTGGTTCCGCCAGCCGCTTGCAGAGCCGCCGTAAGCTGGGAACCGGGCGCTAGGGAATAATAACCGGGTCGAGTTACTTCACCTGCAATGGTGACTGTAGCGGGACGCAATCCGGCTAGAACCACCGTTACATCAGGGTCAACCACAAATTCACTAAAGGCAGAGGCTAGTTTCGCTTCAACTTGGTCGGGAGTAAGTCCGAGGACGTTAATTTTACCGACTAAGGGAACTAATATATTCCCTTGTAAATCAATTGTGCCGGAAAAATTAAGGTCAGGAAAACGTTCTACCGTAACTGCGATGGAATCGCCAATACCGAGAACATATTCATTAAATTGAGTATCCGGGACTCTTTGAGGCGATTCTTCTGGGTAACCGAGAGGTGGCGGTGGCGCAAAGGGATCAGGAACATTAATATTTATTCCCTCTGTCGGACTATTAATGTCTTGTGGAGGTGGCAAGGTGGGAATTTGGGCATGTTCTCTTTGGGGAGTTGGAACTGAAGGTTCTGTTATTCTCTGAGACGTTGCCCAAGCAATTGAATTAATTTGCCCTAACCAGCCAATTGCGATTAATGTGCCGACAGCATACCAATTAACTTTAGCAAAATCTCGCAGAATCCTACGTCTTGTATGCGTAGCATCAAGCGTAGATGAATGCGAGTCAGGATGTAAGTTGTTCACAGACTCCCTTCCTCCATAAATAAGGTTGAACTTTTTTGACATCAGCCGTTAAGTTTTTATCTGCATACAAAGCAACGATGGCACCTAAATTTTGCATACCTCTAACGCGATACACTTCCCCGTCGAATATCACTAAATCGTTTTGTTGGTATGGATATCGAGACTTTCTGATTGAACGTCGCCCCTTGCTTGTTTTTTGCCCTCGATAAATTCTAAGGTTCTCACTGTTTAAGTTTTTATTTCGAGTCCGTCTACCAGAAAACAAGGCTGAACCTGCAACTTTTTTCCCGGTTCTTACATCAATATATTTGGCATCATAGAACTGCTCAAGAGAGCGTCTATTCCTCCGTGTTTGCTCTAAGTTAAGTACTTGGCATCGTATCTGATTTGTCCCACCTGCGATAACAAAAGCATCGTTTTGATGCGTTTTTGGCAACTCCAAAGCTTCTCTATCCGCTTCAGTAATGTAGCCATAAGTTTCTTGAGCATTTAAAGTTTCAACTAACTTCTTGTACACTATCGTCATAAATGTTTCAGCTTTAAATGACTTGACGCTGAGCGAAGCCGAAGCGTCAAGTTTTGGTTCCCATCCAAACAGAGACTTGCCTTTTTTATGATTTGCAGGTGTATGACACTTCGAGCACGAGTACTTTTTGCATTGGTTTGAACTAGATCAAGTTCGTCTCTTGCGAGTGGTTCACTTCGCCAAAGTTATCTCAGGTTTTGTACGTTCTACACACTTCTGTTACCCATCACAGATGTTTAATGTAAAACCGCAGTGTCACAGAACTGGTGAAGCATTCTGAAGTGCCTATATATTCTGAGATAACGTAGCTATTTCTAGCTGAGGCTAATCAACAAGGGCGCTTTTCACACGCCCCGCTTCTATCCGTTAAGGATGAAGCGTGGGTTGTTGACTCAAAATTATTCCCTCCACATCACTCAATTATCAGGACGGGTTTAGCCACAATTGTAGGGGCGGGTTTAGCCACAATTGTAGGGGCGGGTTTAGGGACTCAATTCAAATATCCACCAATAATGGAACAACAAAACCCGCCCTCCCCACCGAATAATGGCTCAAAAAAACCTGCCCTTGTTCATGTTAACCCTTGGTCGGGGCGGGTTCAGTCACATCTGGGTTAGGGAATAAACAATAATGGTGAAACCCGCCCCTACACATGCACTATGCCCAACTAGCTCCCCCAGCTCCCCCAGCTTCAAGAGCTCCCCCAGCTCCCCCAGCTCCCCCAGCTTCAAGAGCTCCCCCAGCTTCAAGAGCTCCCCCTGCTCCCCCAGCTTCAAGAGCTCCCCCAGCTCCCTCTGCTCCCTCTGCGCCCCTTAATCCTCTCCCGCCAACGGTTCTGTCATCAACGTTTTTTGCACAGTTTGACTGAGAGATTCAGCGATAGGTTTGGCGTCTGCCAAATCCCCTAACGGTTCCATCGGAATCTGGAGAGAAACCGCCACCCATGGTACTCGCTGACGCTTTAACTGGGCAATTTGGTCAACCCAAAACCATTGTCGGGTAGCAGGATGACCCCCTGTCGCCCAAGCGTACCATTGAACAACGGCGAAGGTTTGCTGTTGAGTCCAAGCGCGAAAGAGACGGGCATTTACTTGCGCCTGCTGGGATTGGGTTTCAACGGTAAAGTTTAAGCGTTGATGGGAATCTGTCTTCCATTGAAAGACACCATTAATATCCATCCATTCAACCTGAGGTTGATCAATCGGACCATTAGGAGGACGTAATAATAACAATACAGGTTTATCTAAGTCGCCCTGAATTTCCTGATAGGACCATTTATGCCCCCCTAAGGTAACAGTTCGTTGCTCTAGGGTTTCCCAGCCCGGAATCTCTAACCCCTCAATTTGCACCACTTTGATGCTACTGAAATTAGCAAATCTGGGTGGCTCAATCCACGACCAGTTGCCTGTAAAATAACTCGGTAATGCCCCGATCGCGACAATAACCAACAACAACAGTAACACGATCGCGCGGTTGAATTGCAGGCGTTTAATCACCTGGCGCAGTCTTGAGGATTTCATCAGATTTGCCTTCATGGGCGCAAGAGTTTTGAGTGTTCCGGACGTGTCATGGCGCGTCTTTAATTTTGTGTAGGGGCGGGTTTAGGGATTTTAGGCTTGGCTATTGATGGTAACGTTTTTACAAAACCCGCCCTGACTAAATACAAACGTTTTTTAATCTCACTCAGATACAGAATCAGGAGTTTGAGGTTCGGCATCAACAGAACGCTCAATGACTTTCAGCAAAACCACCAGAATTCCTAACATTCCCGCCGAATATAGATCCCCGCCCCAACTTTCATGCAGCCAATGGAATGCTCCGTCCATCCCAGTGCCATGGAAGAATGTGAGTAGGGTATTGCGGATAATATTACCAATCACGCTAACCAACACCGCACCAATGAGCAACAATGTGGTCTTCTGTCGTGATATCCACGCCCCACTCCAGTACAACAGCATTAAACTCACATATAAACTGGTAAACAGCATCTTTAATCCAGCGCAGTGAGGGGCGACTTCGACAATTCGTCCGCCGACAAATAAGTTAATGCCGACAACATTAACATCAATGCCAAATTGAATCAAAAGAAATCCGGCAACTCCGGCAATAAAACGTTGTAGGGGTAAGGCGTAAGGTTCGATTAAGTAAGGAAAGGCAGTTGGTGTTGCTAAAATTACCAAAAGTAGGGGAAAGCTTTGTAAGCGTAAACCCGGAATCCCTTTAAACCACAAACAAAGTCCGGCTAAAACCGTGGGAAAGGAAATATTAACCAGTTCCGATTGACCCGACAGATAAAAGACGCCACCAACTGCCAGTAATCCTAACCCGACATAATTCGATTTATCGGGTATGGCTTGCCACTGCTGGCGGTTAGTCCAGGCGATGTAGGCGGCAAAAGGCAGTCCAATTAAACCATGGCTAAAGTATTCATGTTCAATGCTAATACTTTTATTTAGCCAGCCATCATACCAGTGGATGAGTAGGGGCGCATAAAGGATAATCAGTAAAGCCGCGATCGCACCATCCCACAGGTGACGGTCAATGGCAATGGGAATCTTTTGTCCAAGTTGCATGATCTTACCCCGAAATTACAGCCGCCGGATGCGGTTACAACAGGCTATTTAAGCAATCAACCACTCGCTCAATTTGAGCGTTACTTATTCCAGGATACATAGGCAATGATAAAATTTCCTGGCACAGGGTCTCGGCGTGGAGGAAATCACCCTCTTGATAGCCCAAATAGTGATAAGCGGGTTGGAGATGGCAAGGGAGGGGATAATGGATACCCGTTTGAATCCGGGCTGCATTGAGTTTCTCTTGCACCATTTCACGAGTCAGGGAACAGGCGGCGGTAATCCGAATCACGTACAGATGATACACATGACCGGTACCGCTTTGGTTTTGGATGGGGATAATCCCTTTGTCGGCTAGCGGTGCTAATAATTGGTCATAGTAGTGGGCGGCGGCGTTGCGAGACTGATTCCATTGGCACAAATGGGGTAACTTGGCATTGAGAACCGCTGCTTGGATGGAATCTAAGCGACTGTTTTTGCCCAGTTCTGAGTGATAATATTTACGGGGTGCGCCATAATTCCGCAGCGCTCGCAAGGTTTGATAGACATCGGGATCACTCGTTAGGGCGATTCCGCCATCGCCAAACGCGCCTAAATTCTTACTCGGATAAAAGCTAAAGCCAGCGGCTTTACCCACCGAACCCGCCCGATACCCGTCCCGTTGGGCTAAATGGGCTTGGGCGGCGTCTTCAAAGAGTAACAGGTTATGGCTATGGGCAAAGTTGAGTGATTGCGGCGGTGATACCATCTGACCATAGAGGTGAACGGGTATAATTGCCTTGGTTTTGGGAGTGATGGCTTTTTGCGCTGCATTCAAGTCAATCAGGGCGGTGTTGGGGTCACAATCGGCTAAGACGGGCGTCGCCTTTGCCTCAAGCACACCAATGAGAGTGGCGATGAACGTATTGGCAGGAACAATCACTTCATCACCGACACCAATCCCATTTGCTTGTAATCCTAGCGCGATCGCATCTGTCCCGGAAGCGACACCGACACCATACTCTGCACCAGACGCCGCCGCAAATGCTGCTTCCAACTCGGCTAATGCTTGACCTAAAACGAAATCGCCGCGCTGGATAACCGTCTGAATCGCTTGTTCAATGTCCCCTTGAATCGGCTGGTGTTGCAGCGTTAGATCAACAAAGGGGATGGTTTCTGGGGGTAAGGGGTTCATGAATACACTGGGAAAGAATAGGAGTTTGCTGAGTTAGGTTATTTTATCCCTTATTTAATTTATGTCCGATTTAGGTGCTAATGCCTACCCTAGAATTGTCAAGTTTTGGTAAAGTTTCCGGTTAACCTACGTCTGGTAGCCAAGCTGTAGGGGCGGGTTTTACCGATAACATTTGGGAATCAACCGATAATGTAACTAAACCCGCCCTTCTCTACCGTCAGGAACCCCACGGCTATAAGCCGGAGGCTTGAATAAAGTCTATACCTGACCAGCCTAAGTGCTTAGCGCACTACGTTAACGGTAAGCGTTAAAGTTCCTACCTTGGGATGCGTGCCAGTCCCATGCTCTAGAACCGAGTGGTTAAACAGGTGTACAAGGGTTAAGCTAGTGCTACTTGGAAAGTACCGACCGTTAACATTGGCGAGGCAAACGTCACCCCGGAAACGGGAGTTAGGGGCAACCATACCCCACCCCTATGCGTACAGGTCGAAAGCTTTGAGCTTGTAATTGCCCAAGCGAAAGACAAATGCAAAGTGTCACCGAAGTAATTAAATCCAAGGCGGTAGGGGTTTTAACTTTTTCTTAAATTCAGTTTTGTACATGGGAAATGGAGCCGATGCACTTTCTAAAAAAGGGAGTCCTGTCGGACTGCTATTTATGTAAGAGGGCGAATTCCTCCCCATACATAAATGACAGGGGTTTCCATTCGCCCTCTTACCAACTCTAATTTTCGATGAATCGGCTACAACGGATGAACTTTAAGACGTTATTGGCTACCGCTCTTTGTTTAAGCCTAATTAACAGTGTAGACCTAGAGGTATCGCGCGATCGCATCAGCCCATTGCTCGATTTCCGTAATGACGCCTATGCTAGAAGCAGTGGGGGACGCAGCGGTGGCGGTTCCTTTAGTCGCGGTTCATCTTCCCCCAGCCGTTCATCTTCCCCTAGCCGTTCATCCTCCCCCAGCCGTTCATCCTCCCCTAGCCGTTCATCCTCTCCTCCATCATCGTCGAGAACATCTCCATCTCAATCTAATCCTACCAATAGGGGAACAACGGGGGGACGAGCTAGTGGCGGGACATTAGAGAAACCCACATCTCCAACTCCGACTCAAACCAAGCCTCATCAACCGAGTTCCTCATCAACCCATCCCAGTCGTACCTCTCACCCGGCTTATGGACATGGACATAGTTCAGTGGAAATTGAAATCGAAAATGACGATAACGATTTCCAGGATTATCCCTCAACATCCTATCCAGGGACAACTTCAGCACCGCCTCCCCCAAATCCAACCCTTCCGGATTCAGCGACAACGGATTCAGCCCCCCCCGCCCAACTCAATCAAAGCCGGATCAATCCGGGCTCAACTAATAGTACAACTCCACAGCCAGCTACCGCACCAGCCACGAATTCAACTCAAGCGGTGAACTCCACGAAATCAGCGAACCCGTTACCCGTCTTCATCGTTTTACTATTTTTTGGTGTCGGTATTTTCCTGGTTGTTTATCTGCTAATCCGGTTAATTTTGTCTCTCCTCAAACGCCGAAAAGCCGCCACTAATGAACTAGAAAATGATATTGTTACGGTGAGTAAATTACAGGTAGCCTTATTTGCTCACACCCCAAACTTGCAATCAGAGTTATCGGAACTCGCCTTAACTGTCGATACAACGACTCCCGAAGGCTTACTCGAACTGCTGCAAGAATCGGCGTTAGTTTTGCTACGTCATTCAGATACCTGGAGTCATGTTTCCAGCAGTTCGCAAAGCGTTGATATCGAGGAAGCCAAAACACTATTTACCAAACTTTCGGTAGCAGAACGCAGCAAATTTAGTGCCGAAACCCTCAGCAATGTTGGCGGAAGAGTGCGACAAAAAGTTCCGGTAATGCCCGATGCTCAGGAAGACCCAGCGGCTTATATTGTCGTGACGCTGTTAGTGGGAACAGCAGATGATCACCCGTTATTTGATGACATTCGTTCAGTCGAGGCACTAAATCAGGCATTAAATAAAGTCGCGTCAGTGCGTCCTGAGTATTTGATGACCGTGGAACTGCTTTGGAGTCCTCAGAGTCAAGACGATAGCCTAACTTATGATGAATTGTTGACCGAATATACAGATATGATTCAAATCATTTAATCAAGGGAATTGACTGCTCAAGAGAAAATGTAGAGACGTTGCATGCAACGTCTCTACTAACACAGGGGGTTTTAAATAGGGGCTGCTGAATAAGTGTTGTGGTGAGGGGGAGCGGGGGGAGCGGGGGAAGCAGGGGGAGCTGGGGGAGCAAGGGTACATTTTTCCTGATAGCGGTGCAAGGGTTTTGATGAGTTTTATTATCTTTCCTGGAAGATGAACCAATGTCAATGCTACTCAAAATATTGATGGCTAATGGTTTGTGGGTTGTGCAGCAAACCCTAAATAAAGGGCGACCCGAGCAAATTGAGGGGATAAAGTTGTTGATTTGTGCCAGCGGGTCGCCCCTACACAAATACAAAAGGCGACATGCTCCCGTTCCTATTTCCCATACCCCTATCTCGTGAAATTTAATTTTATCCTACTCATCGATGAGAAAAAAATATGAAATTTATCAGTCCTAAAGTCGATTATGCGTTTAAAAAAATATTTGGTTCTGACCAAAGCCAAGAAATACTAATTAGCTTTCTCAATGCCATTATTTATAGTAACAAAAACGTTATTCGTTCTTTAACTATTCTCAATCCATACAATCCTGGTAAAGTTCGAGAGTTAAAGGAGAGCTATTTGGACGTGAGAGCCATTTTGTATGACGGCTCGACTGTTATTATTGAAATGCAAGTATCCAGCACAAAAGCTTTTGATAAACGGGTCGCTTACAACCTCGCTAAGACTTACGCAAATCAGTTAGGCGTTGGCGAAGGTTACTGGCTGTTAAATCCAGTAATTGCTATCAATATTGCTGATTTTATCATGTTTCAAGAAACCTCTAAAGTTGTGACAAAGTTTATTTTCAAAGAAGAGGAAGAGTCATTTAGGTATAAAGCCGTAGAATTACAACTCATTTTCATAGAATTACCGAAATTCAATAAAACCTTGTCTGAGTTAAACAGTTTGACGGATAAGTGGATTTATTTTATTAAAGAAGCAGCAACCTGGGAAAGCATTCCCGCCTCCTTAGCGGAAGTATCTGCAATAGAGAAAGCGCTAAATATCGCGAATCAAGCGAATCTCACCGTAGAAGAATTGGAGGAATTGGAGCGGCGAGCAATAATGTTACAAGATGAAACAGGGCGAATCATTCAAGCTAAAGATGAAGGAATTCTACAGGGAAAGCTCGGAGTAGTAATAGCTTTACTCCAGCAGCGTTTTGGCGAAATTCCTAAAAATATTAGCCGGAAAATTGAAGGTTTGTCTGGGAAAGATTTAGAACGCTTAGTCCAGACAATTTTAAGCTTTAATAGTCTGGAGGATTTGTCGAGTTGGCTGGAACAAGATACATCGGCGGAATAAGTTAGGAGACTGATAATTGTCCTAATTTTTTGCTCTAGCCAACCGACTTGAATTTTACGTGCTTTCGCTGACCTTTTCCTACCCTCATCTCCTCTCAACGTTGAGACCAAGGAATCTCAGACTTATCAGCTAAGAGACTCGCCACCGCCGCCGCGCCATACCGATTAAGATGACTGGGGTCAGCAAAATACTGATTCTGATTTTTCCATTGTTCTCCTAAATCCACAAAAACAAACTCATTGCGAGCCGCCTTCTGCTGCATTCGCTTGCGGAATTGCTGTTCACGAGTTAAACGCACCGAATCTAAATAATCATCACTTACAGGCAAATTCACAATCACCAAAGGAATCTGCTGCTGGGCTAAAAATGCCTGAATCGAATTCAACGCCACCGCCTGCGAACCGGCAAAGCTAAACGGTTGATAATCCGCATCATAACGCCCCGCCACACGCGGATTTTTCTGATAGTACGTTTTCGGGTCAAATTTACTATCCATGGGCAAAAAGCCATTGGCATCCATCGCGATCGCACTGTACCCTGTAGTATTACGTGCCAATGCTAGTCGTTGCGGTTGGCTTCCCCCTAACTGAGTTAAGAGTAACCGAGTCTCTGGAGTGGTGACAGGATTGCTACTGGTTTCAAAGGAAACGCGGGTTAATCGCCAACTTTCAGCCGTGTCATTAGCAGGTATAGTATTTCCCGGTTGTGTTGATTTCTCTGAGTCGGGACTCTGGGTAATCGATGCGGGAATTTCTTCACAAGTATTTGGGGTTTTGGTCGTCGATTCCGGTAGTTTGGGGCGATTCCCTGCCATTACCTGTTGGTATCCCGCCGATGTTGCCAAACTATTATAAGTTTTATCCGTTCGCCCACTATTAAACGCCCGCACGCCATCTGCCCAAATCACCAGGCGCGGGAGTTGTTCCGGCGTTAAAAGTTGCCGCAGTTGAAAATCAACCACTTGAGCCGTCGCCCCATTCACGCCAAAGTTGAAAATTTTTAACCCCCCTTTACCGTAACGCGCCAGAACTTGTTGCAGTTGTTGGGGATCAACACCAACTAATGCCCGTGAACTGCCCACAATCAGGACATCTGGAGGACCAACGGCGGCGACGTAAGACAGATACAGCAGGAGTTGTTCTTCAAAGATGGGGTTATTAAAGCTGGCAAAGGGTAGAGGAGACGTTTTTGTCGTCGCTTTTTGTTGGGCAACATCTAAGTTGTTTAGATATTCTGCCACCTTTTTCTGAGCAAATGCTCGTTTCGGACTATCCGGTGGCACCGACTGCATCGCTTCAATCGCTTGAATCCAGCCTAATACAACCAAATCCCAATCTTGGGGGGATTGGGCAGATTGGGCAAGATTTGCCGCCCCCATCGCTTTGTCAATCGCTTTGGTAAAGGGATCAACTTGGGGCGGACAGGATGGGGCATTTTCCACCGCGAGAATTGATTCAGCCGGGGAGTCAGCTTGAGATGGGGAATGCTGACTTTCAGCCGTATCGGGAGGTGAATTCCAGGAACAGCCAGTTACCCCCACCAATAACGCGGCAAGGGCGGTATAGGGACGTTTCCAGTAAAAATTAGCCATAAGGCGATCGCACTCTAATTTTCAACCTTGTGCTGAGAACAATATTCAGCAGGAACTTATGGTCAGAGAGTTTTATCCTTTCTTCATTATGCGAGAGAATCGCGATCGCAATGGATCAAACTTTCTTAATGTATCCACCCGTCCAACATCAACACTCTCGCACTTAATCGGGGCGGGTTTAATTCCATCTGGGTGAAGTCAGAAACCATAGTCGTGAAACCCGCCCCTACACACGGGCGGGTTTAATGCCATCTGGGTGAGGTCAGAAAGGATAGTCGTGAAACCCGCCCCTACACACGGGCGGGTTTAATGCCATCTGGGTGAAGTCAGAAACGATAGTCGTGAAACCCGCCCCTACACAAACTCAAAACTCCCACCCAAAGAACTACGGCAAAAATCGATCTAACGCTGTCTTTAATTGTTCAATTTCCGCTTCCATGTTACCTTCCTCCGCCGCCCGACCAATACACTCACTTAAATGCTCATCTAGAATAATCCGGGCAACTCGATTTAATGCGCCTCGCACGGCGGCAACTTGCACCAACACATCGGGACAAGGGCGACTTTCCTGTACCATTGTCTTAATCCCTCGGATATGCCCCTCAATTCGAGAAAGCCGATTGATAATTCGCCGCAGAGACTCCTCATCGTGAACATGGGTGTGGGTTGATCCAGCATGATCATGCTCATGCTCACCATGACTGGTGTGGAAGGATTGATTTAGGGCATCTGGGTCTGACGCTGACCGAGTATAGGTTTCATTAATCAATGGCTTAACTCCAGTGTCGGGATGGGTAACGATTCATGGATTGGTTCTTTTGTTCATCCTAATTCAGAGTCGAGATTTTTGGGAGCAAGGTTTTCTACGTCAACTCCCTCAGATAGGGCTAATCACCGAAACAGACTTGGGAGGAAACACGTCCTGGAGCCATCAGCCAATGTTAAGCCATTTTGACAATAATTTTGATAGATGATCATAGATATATCATGACTGAACTCAAGACTAAGGCTATGCGATTGACAACGTTGTTCCCTCGATTACGCCAAATCAGCGCTTATCTGATTGCGATCGCGACAGGTGTTCTGTTGACGGTTGGGTTTTATAATGTCTCACCCTCTCACGCTGAACCGCTCTTGACAAATGAACCCGAATCCCCAATAGTTCTCGCCCAACGCCAACCCGTTACCGACATCGGCGGCAGTTTTGTTACAGCGGCGGTGAATCAAGTGGGACCGGCTGTGGTACGAATTGACACGGAACGCACAGTGACACGCCGCCTCGATCCATTTTTTGATGATCCCTTCTTCCGGCGGTTTTTCGGGGAGGATGCGTTTCCCCAAATGCCCCAAGAACGCCGTCTGCGGGGTCAAGGATCTGGGTTTATTATTGATTCGAGTGGTGTGGTTGTCACCAATGCCCATGTGGTAGATCGGGCAGATAAGGTAACGGTGATTCTCAAAGACGGACGCCAGTTTGAAGGAAATGTGCAGGGTGTCGATGAAATCACCGATTTAGCGGTAGTCAAAATTGATGGCAACAACTTGCCCGTTGTCACATTGGGAGACTCTGGTAAACTCCAAGTCGGGGATTGGGCGATCGCGGTGGGTAATCCTTTGGGGTTAGATAATACAGTGACGTTAGGAATTATTAGTACCCTTCAGCGATCCAGTGCAGAAGCTGGGATTCCCGAAAAACGACTTGATTTCATTCAAACTGATGCCGCGATTAACCCCGGTAACTCTGGTGGTCCACTGTTAAACCAACAGGGACAAGTCATTGGCATTAATACCGCCATTCGTCCGGATGCGATGGGGATTGGGTTTGCCATTCCGATCAATAAAGCTAAAGAAATTACCGCCAAATTAATGCGGGGTGAAAAAGTTGTCCACCCGTTTATCGGTATTCGCATGACTACCCTAACCCCGCAACTGGCGCAAGAAAATAATCGCGATCCCAATTCCTCGTTTATGGTACCGGAAGTGAATGGGGTTTTAGTCGTGCAAGTTGTGCCAGATTCACCAGCCGCATCAGGGGGTATGCGTCGTGGGGATGTCGTCACAGCCATTAATGGACAATCGGTGACGAGTGCACAACAGTTACAACGTTTGGTTGAGAATAGTGGTGTGAATCAAGTTCTTCAAATCAAAGTCGTGCGGGGGAATCAGACGAAAACTTTATCAGTACGCACCAGCGAAATGCGAGAAACAACGTAACGAAACATATCGGTGTGATCAAAGGGCGCACGTCTGTGCGCCCCTACAATTCCAATCCATCACGTTATATTGGGCTTTCCAGGACAAATTCCTAACCGCGATCGCACAGCTTCTAACTCACCTTATATTTCCTCCGAAGGGATGGGAACCGTTGGTTCTGTGAGAGTTGAATCAATAAGATTTATGTTGGCGAAAACCTAGACAATAAAGCTCTGATAAAATGTGACGAGTGGCGTTTTAAATATTGCCGAATATCTCAAAAATATGATGTTTTATTCTTGACTTGATCTTAATAATAGGTATGGGCAAGGGATTGTTTATTGATGTTACAATTAAAATGTCTTCTATCATTTCAGGCTAAAACGGGAGAAACCAATGAGATTTATCAGCCCTAAGGTCGATTATGCCTTTAAAAAAATATTCGGTTCTGAACAAAGCCAAAGGATTTTAATTAGCTTTCTTAATGCCATAATTTATGGCGGCGATAAGGTGATTCAATCCTTAACGATTGTCAATCCTTATAATCCCGGTCAGGTGTTCACCTTAAAAGACACGTTTTTGGACGTAAAAGCTGTATTAGCAGATGGTTCTATTGTGATCATAGAGATGCAAATCGCGTCTATGGTGGCTTTTAACAAACGGGTGGCGTATAACCTGGCAAAAGCTTATAGTAATCAGTTGGTCAAAGGGGAAGATTATCCACTACTCAATCCAGCGATCGCGGTGACAATTACCGATTTCATCCTATTTAACGATACGGAGAAAATAATTAGTAAGTTTGCTTTTCATGAGGAAGAAGAAAAGTTTAAAATCTTGGAAAATGAATTGCGACTCATTTTTGTAGAATTGCCGAAGTTTAATAAAACCATCTCGGAGTCACATAGTTTGACAGATAAATGGATTTATTTCCTGAAAGAGACGGCACATTTAGATAATATTCCGGAGAGTTTGGCAGCCATCTCTGAGATAGAATTTGCTTTACAACTGGCTAACCAAGCTAACATGACGGTGGAAGAATTAGATATCGTGGATCGCCGAGGGATGATGTTGCAAGATGAAAAAGGGCGAATTGCTTATGCTGAAGAAAAAGGTGAAAAACGAGGTGAAGAACGAGGTGAGAAAAAAGGACGAATTAAAGAGGCGATCGCCTTAATCATGCGCCAACTGAAAAAGCGTTTTGGAGATATTCCGGTGACAATCAGCAGCCAAGTGGAAGATTTATCTATTGAAGAGTTGGAACGTTTAGGAGAAGATCTTTTTGATTTTAAAAGTTGGGAAGATTTGTCAAGTTGGCTGGAAGTGCGATCGCGTTAAGCAGATGTTACAGGAGTGCGATCGCTCACCTCGTAGGTTGGCTTGAGGAACGAAACCCAACATCACAATCCATATCATATCCGGTACGGTATCCCGCCAGATGTAGGAAAACACGATAGTATAGAAATCTGCTATAGGCATGACTTTAGGGGTTGACAATCAAGCATTTTATGGCACTAAAGTGTCTACTACAAACGGGTCTATTTAGTAAATTTTTGCTCGGATGAGGCTATGGCTTTAATCGTCTCAATTCCCCATTCAGTTAAGGGATGATTGAGGGTGAGTAAATAGTCCCATCCTTGGCGATACATGAGCAGTAATTCAGCAAGGTTTTGTTTGTCTTTGTCGTCTCCAGCCGCTTGTCGTAAAATTTCTGCTAATAATTCTGGCGAATTTAAGTTTAATGTAGTATCTTTTAGGTTAACTTCAGTCAGGTTAGCACCACTGAAATGGCTCTCCCGTACATGGTGTGATAAATTTTGCTTATGTGTGTAGCGATTAGCTTGATTGGAGGAAAAGCTAGCTTTTAAGCTGGATTAGTTGGGTTTCCTTCGTCAACCTACGATCTTCATCTGTAGTCATCCACAAAACTCTCATACCATCTACCACAGGCAAAAGTATCAGAGTTTGTCCTCTGAATAATTAAGGCAGAATAGTTGCTCCAAGACGCATTGTAAACAAGTTCGGCTGTCAGGGTTGACCACCAGTATGTCCAAGACGGTAATCAATCACCATTATCGATTAGGCAACGTTTCCACGGTTCGAGAGCGTCGTAATCTATCATCCAAGCGGTTGTTCGTACAGAACTTTCCACCTGAACGAGTTTGCTGCCCAACTGTAAATCCTGCTCTAGTAACTCTACCGAGAGTTTACTCAGAGGAATACTTCGCAATACATCGCTTTTTGTTATACGAAGGCATAGTTCTATCCGCGACTAATAAAAAGCGGAATCAAAATTTCCCGTAGAAATAGTGGTACTCATCACTTTCACCTGATTATTAGAGGTAATCAAGGATTACTTAATCCCACCATGCATGAAAGATATTAAAACCCGGAAGTATTTCGGGCGCATTGGATGGTTTTTCTGTTGCCCATCCCTCAACAACCTCATCTGGCTGTAGTTCAGCTAACCAATTTTCAACTTCTGTCCTTGAAGCCGAGGTGATTATATATATGTGATCAGAAAAGGGCCACATATCTGGAAAATCTTCCTCTATTTCAATAACTGCAACTAATACATCTTGAACATCTTGACGTTCACGAATGAACTTTAGACGCTCAAAAAACTGCTCAAGCCCTGGATGTTCTAGCAAGTTACAACCAATTGATCCATCATCCTCGTTCCCTAGGAAAAAATCTTCCAATGAAACAAGAGGAAAGGGAGGGTTTTGTGCAATAGGCAAAACAAATCCTTGCGCTCGAATTTTTTCAATAAGTTCTTCACGCTTACCCATTTCATTTTTATCGCTTCATTGTACAGATTTTTCTGGTGGATACTATTGCCGGGTATTTGAAATAACTAACCAGCAAAAATACCTTTGATATCTGAGTTCAAAATACATATTGAACTTCATATAGGAAAGATTACCGGGAATCTGGAAAACCAGATATGGATGAAGCATTAGCTATCACTTGTTCGGGATTTTTGCCCTCTCGTACCACTCCTGACAACGGTAGATAGAAGTCTGCTGCTGTCTTGACAGTAGTGCGGAACAAACGCTGAAGTTCCTGAACTGATAAAGTCCCGTCATCCCGACGGGGAACACTAAGTCGATAGTATAGCAACCGACTGACATGATTTAGCCCGAAGCCTGGTAATGTTAATGCATGGTTAATCCGTGCGATCGCGCTTTCAGCAGCAGGAATTCGGTCTTCTGGCACTTCAAAAGGTAAAGGATGGATGCATTGCACTAATGAGCTTCTTGCATCCCATAGAATTAGCATCTCCCCTTCGAGATCTCCAGATTGAGTGGGAAGTTCCACGCTTTGTTGTTCTGGGTTAGCGCGGTGAGGTACATTATCTTCTTTCAACAGATTCAGTAAATCCTGAAAGTTTGCGAGTAGCTTTGATTCATCAGATTTAATAGTCATTTTTACCACCAACTTGTTACAGCATCCCAGGCATTGCCAGCAGTTTCTGAGGCATTATCCCAGGCATTACCAGCTCCTTCTTGGATACCACTCCACGCATTGCCAGCAGTTTCTGAGGCATTATCCCAGACATTACCAGCCCCTTCTTTGATACCACTCCAAGCATTGCCTGCGGTTTCTGAGGCATTATCCCAGGCATTACCCGCTCCTTCTTGGATACCATTCCAAGTATTACCTGCGGTTTCTGAGGCATTATTCCAGAGATTACCCGCTCCTTCTTGGATACCATTCCAAGTATTACCTGCGGTTTCTGAGGCATTATTCCAGAGATTACCCGCCCCTTCTTGGATACCATTCCAAGTATTACCGACGCCTTCGGAAATAGAATTCCTAGCCCCAGCAATGCCATCCCATACTCCAGCAAGATTTTCGTCGTAGTTACCTAGCGCACCGCCCAATCCCTCCTTTGCCCAGTCTGTAAAACCGCTACGATTGGCTAGTTCGTGAGTTAAATAACTTCCTGCCATACCGGCTAGAAAACCAACGCCAGCTCCTACAGCCGTACCCGCTACTGGGATCACTGAGCCAATAGCTGCTCCAGCCGCTGCGCCTGCTAACCCAGAACCTACACCAACACCTGTATCAACTGCAACATTAGCTGTAGCCTGTCCAGCACCAATATCGCCCTGCTCGTAGGCTCCTGCATTATCCCAAGTAGAAAACAAACCGCTAGTTGCAGCATCGATAATGGCTCCAGCCTTGAGACCACCACCAACTCCTCCTCCTAGGCGTGGGGTAAGCAAATCGTCAGTATAACCAGACAAACCACCAAATCCAGCGTTGAGGCCTATGCTGCCAACGTCTTCTGCGCTCAACTCCCCATCCATCAGATTTTGAACAGCCGCCATCCCACCTGCGGCTAAAGCCCCAGTTCCAGCTTTTCCCATCCATTGAGGCTTAGGTTGGTAGGTTCTAGCACTGCTGAAATCTCCACTATTAGGATCAACGCGAACAAAACTGTTCACTGCGTCAGGATCTCTGATGGGAATATGTTGTTCATGATGCAAGCTCTGTCCAGATTGAGTATCAACCTCTAAATTCCAACGTCTGTCAGTGTTTGGGTTAATGCCAGCATTGTCTGGTCGGTTTCTCCCTACCATATTACCTTGAGCATTAACCTGGGCTTGATTGAATCTGATGTCGTTATAATCCAGGTTTTGCATTTGCTGGTTAATGTTTTGGGCAAGGGGATCTTGCATTCCAGGAAGATGATAGGAAACGTTACCATTATTAGCTCGTGGAGCGCCTTGTCTTGCTCCTGGTCCGGGCTGTGCTTTGTACTTTCTTGACGGTATATTTGTGTGGTTGGTACGATTCAACTCTACCCCTAGGAGTTGCTGGAGTCCAGCCTGCTGAAAATGCCTTTCGGAATTCCACAAAAAGTTTTCGGCACCCTGAGCGCCAGCTCTACCAAGCACGGGAGCAGGCAATAGGTTTTCATTTGGCTCTCCCTCTTCCTCTTGACGCTGAATTTGTGGAGAGTTGCTCAAAGGTGCTGATACTGACGTCACTCTCGGCGCTGTATTGTTAACCTCCTGGTTAGATATCTCCCCTGATTGTTCATTCTCCGGCTCTGTGTCCAGAGAGCGCATAATGTTCGCCGTTAACAAATCGGCGGCGGCGGCGGAGTGGCTTGGTAAATCCTGAAAGTCAGATTGTGTCTCCCGTTTCCGCTGCACAGCCGAACTGCCAGGTTTGGAAAAGTTCTTACTCTTTTTCTGAATCGAAGTTGGAGTCCACGAAGAACTTTTTTTTTGTAATGGTTTATACATAGACAACCTCGGTTGGGGAAACTCGGAAGTGAGGTAAAATTGGTTGAAACTGTCTCCTGCTGTACGTTTCCGTTTAGGGTATTTCAACGGACTTAAGCGGATAGCTAGAGAATAAATTCTCTGACAAGTTGTCGTAATGCGTGCGAGATGTCAACCCAAATATTTTATAGTGTGGTAATTATAATATGATACACATCCCCTATATCAGTCAGACTTGAAACAGTCCTTAACATTACGGCGAATCACATTACATTTGGCAACATTTGGATACCACATAGACTAATTATGGCTGTCTCAGCACTTCCCACCTGGCATCAGGCTAACTTACAATACTTGCTAGCATCATTACATCGAGTGAATCAGGCGTTAGCCGATTACATCACGCGCTTGCAATCATCACCCATCCAAATCCCATCGGTTCCCAAATTAGCTCCAGAAGCTTTAGCCGTTTTACAGAACAATCCCTCAACTTTAGATCAACTCTGTAATCTCTTCAATTTATCTAGCTTTGAGCGGGATATTCTCCTCTTGTGTGCTGGTATGGAGTTAAATCCCTATTTTGAAGAACTGTGTACTAAAGCCCAAGGTTCTTTAAAACGAAATTATCCCACTCTCGGTTTAGCCTTATCTATTTTTCCGGAAATCAATTGGCGTATTTTTTCCTCAAAATCCCCCTTGCAGACGTGGAACCTCCTTGAAATCGAACAGGGGCAAACTTTAACCAAATCTCCGATAAGAATTAACTCCCGTATTTTCTGCTATCTTTTAGGTGAACCCTGTGAGGATGATGACTTGATTGGTATCCTCAAACCTATACCCCCTTTTCCTCCATCTTCTCTTCCCCCGTCCTACCAACAACTCACCGAGCAACTCATCGCTACTTGGTCTCAAAAAACACCGACATCTATCTTTCCTATCGTTCAATTGTGTGGTGCAGAACTCGGTGCTAAACATACCATTGCTGCTGCTGGCTGTAGTGCTTTGGGTTTGCATCTGAACTTCATTTCAGCGTCCCAACTTCCCCTTAATCCCCATGAACTCTATCAATTAAAACAGCGGTGTTTACGAGAAGCCATATTAACCAACAGCGCCCTCTTACTCACCTGCGATGAACTGAATCAAACTGATGGGATGCGAGAGTTGGCTATCTCTCAGTTCGTTGAAGATTTAAATCTGCCTTTAATTCTTAGCACTCAAGAACGACAACCACAAAACCAGCGCCCGATGATTACGTTGGATGTGGGTCAACTAAGTCACAGGGAACAAAAGTTAATTTGGGAGTCGTATCTCGGTTCAACGGCGTCAGAATTAAATGGACAACTCGATACGCTAGTGTCTCATTTTAATCTCAATCCTCTAGCCATTCAAGCGGCTTGTTTATCACTGGAAGGGATGGAGTTTCCTCCAGTCAAAACCGAGCCACCTAAGGAGACAGAACCGGAGAAACCTGCTTCCTCTTCAAGGCGTACTCGCAAATCTAAAAGCCAAACGTCAAAACCAAAAATAGAGAATCCTTTCTCTCCCCTGCAAACTCACTTGTGGGATTTTTGTCGCACTCAAGCGCGTCCCCGATTAGATGATTTGGCGCAACGGATTGATGCTGTAGCGACTTGGGAGGAATTGATTCTACCTGAACGGGAAAAAAATACATTACAGGAAATTGCGGCTCATGTTCGACAACGAGCGAAAGTTTATCAAGAGTGGGGATTTGCGGGAAAAGGGGGTCGCGGTTTAGGAGTTAGCGCTCTCTTTTCTGGACCCAGTGGTACGGGGAAAACGATGGCGGCGGAAGTATTAGCAAAGGAATTACGCATTGATGTCTATCGGATTGATTTGAGTGCGGTGGTGAGTAAATATATTGGTGAAACAGAAAAGAATTTACGGCGAATCTTTGATGCAGCGGAAACGGGTGGGGTGATTTTACTGTTTGATGAAGCGGATGCTTTGTTTGGAAAACGGACTCAAGTTAAAGATTCCCATGACCGCCATGCAAATGTGGAAGTGAGTTATTTACTACAACGGATGGAAGCCTATCAGGGATTAGCAATTTTAACGACGAATCTGTTGGAATCATTAGACCAAGCCTTCCTGCGTCGAATTAATTTTTCGGTTAAATTTCCGTTTCCTGATGCTGAAGCGCGAGCCGAGATTTGGCAGCACATTTTTCCCGAAGAGACGCCGACGAAAAGGTTAGATATGAAAAAGTTGGGTAAGGTTAATATGGCGGGTGGAAATATCCGCAATATTGCCCTAAATGCAGCGTTTTTAGCTGCTGATGCGGGAGAAGCTGTGATGATGAAACATATTTTACAGTCAACGAAAAGTGAATCTCTTAAGTTGGGGAGAATTTTGACCGATGTAGAAATCAGTGGCTGGGTTTGATGGTATCTAAAGAGGCAGAGAAACCCCATGCAAGAGGAGGCGATTGAAATCGCTGCTACACAAACTAAGTCCGCCTGCGCGGACTAGATTATAAAGGGGGTGGCTAATCCGGATTTGGCATGAAACGCCAGGTAAGGATGCAAGGTAGAAGGGCATGATAGTATATCGGGTAGTATCAGACAACCCGCAAGATGTAGGAGAACACGATAGTATAGAAACCTACAATAGGAATAATTTTAGGGGTTGACAATCAAGCATTTTAAGGCACTAAAGTGCCTACTACAAACAGGTCTATTTAGGAAATTTTTGCTCAGATGAGGCTAGGGCTTTAATCGTCTCGATTCCCCATTCGGCTAAGGGGTGATTTAGGGTGGCTAAATAGTCCCATCCTTGGCGATACATGAGCAGTAATTCAGCAAGATTTTGTTTGTCTTTGTCGTCACCAGCCGCTTGTCGGATAATTTCTGCTAATAATTCTGGCGAATTTAAGTTTAATGTCGTATCTTTGAGGTTAACTGCACTCAGGTTAGCACCAATGAAATTAGCCTCCTGTAAATTAGCACCATTCATATCTGCTCCACTTAAATTAGTGCCGACTAAACGCGCATGACTTAAGTCTGCTTCACTCAAATTCGCCGAGCTTAAATTTGTCAGACTCAATTCACTCCAACTGAGGTTGGCTTTATATAAATTGGTCTGACTCAAATCTGCGTTAATTAAGTTGGCATTGCTCAGATTCGCTCCGACTATTGTAATGCCAGTTAATTGAGCGCCGATTAATTGAGCGCCGATGAGTTTTGCCCCGCTGAGATTGGCGTTAATTAAGTTGGCTTCTATCAGGATAGCATCGGTTAAATTGGTGGCGACTAAGATAGCGCCACTGAGGTTAGTATTCAGGAATAGGGTTTGATTTAAGTTTGAGCCGAATAAAAGTGTGTTGCTCAAGTCAGCATGGCTAAAGTTCGCCTCTTGGAGTCTTTCAGCAATGAGTGTTGCACTCTGTAAGTTAATCCCCGAAAAGTTGCGTTGATTTTGGCTATATTGCTGAAGCAGTTGGTTCTCTTTGTCCATTTTTACTGATGATTGGTGTCTTGGTGTCAACTTAGGCTACAGCCCTCACCCCCAACCCCTCTCCCAAGCTTGGGAGAGGGGAGCAAGAGATGCTAATCCATCAAATTAGGTGTGCCGAGCTACTATTTTTTATGCCGTCTGCAAGGCGATTTTTCCAGTGGTTGATCCTGATTCTATAGCTTGATGAGCGCTAATGGCGTCGGGGAGGAGGAAAGTTTGACCGAGGTGAATATTTAGTTTGCCTTCATCTATCCATTGGGCGCATTGTTCGAGAATCTGCGTTTGGTGTTCCTGCGCCGCTACTAATCCTTGGAGTGTCGGCGTTAGCATGAGTTCTAAGCTAATCCGCAGATTTCGCGATCGCGCTGTTTTCAATTTCCCGATACTATAGTCAGGTTCGAGAATGGTGACCAAATCCCCGTAGACTTTCACGGCGGGAACGGTATCGTAAAAGGTTTGACCCCCCACAGTATCAAAGGCGACATCTACACCCTTTCCCTCTGTCCAATCTAATGCAGCTTGGGCAAAGTCGGTTTGTGGGTATAGAATAGGTTGGTCTGCGCCGAATTGACGCACTAATCGGGCTTTTTCTTGAGAACTTACTGTTGTACAAACATTAGCCCCTTTAATTTTGGCAAGCTGAATCGCAACATGTCCCACACCACCCGCACCGCCATGAATCAGCGCTGTTTGTCCGGCTTCTAAGCGCCCTCGGTCATATAAGGCTTCCCAGGCGGTAATTAGCACTAATGGCGCGGCTGCGGCTTCTGTAAAGGATAAGGATTGGGGTTTTCGGACGACCCAACGTTCATCCACAACTGTGAGTTCGGCATAATTCCCTGTACCCGATTTTCCTAATCCGCCCGCACAGAAATACACCTCATCGCCAACCTGAAATCGGCTGACAGCAGAACCCACGGCTTCCACAACACCCGCGCCATCACAACCTAAAATGGCAGGCATTTCTTCGGGATAGAATGTGCCACGGCTTCGCAGTTTGGTGTCGATGGGGTTAACGCCTGCGGCTTGGAGTCGCACTAATATGTCTCTATCGGTTTGCAGTTTCGGTTCGGGTACGTCCTGCAATTGCAGCACCTCTGGGTTACCCGGAGTAGTCATGACTACGGCTTTCATTTCTTTGTCCTTTGTCTGTTCTTTGTCATTTGTCCTTTGTCATTCGTCCTTTGTCAAGGAATAGAGAATTTTTTTCAAAAACGGTAACATGGAGATACAAAAATCTCCTTTAATGCCTGATAACTTATCTTACTTTTCACGGGAAGTCTAAAAACTATTGTAGAGACGCGCCATGGCGCGTCTGGGCGGGTTTAGTTACATCAGGTTGCAACCGAAAAGATAGTGGTGAAACTCGCCCCTACAGAATTCACACTCACTTTGCGTCACAGACTGTCAAAAGTCAGGATAACTGGTGACTTTAGCCTAGCATTACTCGCTATTTATATTTAATTCGCGGGTCAACTAACGCATAGGAAATATCAACTACAAGATTAACCAAGACAAAGATAATCGAGACGACAACAACTCCACCTTGTACCACAGGATAGTCTCGCGCCAAAATTCCTTCATAAATCCAGGAGCCAATTCCGGGCCACGAGAAGATGGTTTCGGTTAAAATAGCACCACCTAAAAGTGTACCAAACTGCAACCCAATTATCGTTACCACAGGCAATAGAGCATTTTTTAATCCATGGCGAAGAATCACCCAATGTTCGGGAATGCCTTTCGCCCTAGCGGTGCGAATATAGTCTTGGGATAGAACCTCTAACAGAGAAGAACGAGTAATCCGCGCTAAAATGGCTAAAGGAATTGTGCCGAGGGTTAAAGCAGGTAAAATCAGGTGAGATAGAACATCTTGCAATACGTTGATGTCTAATTTTAGAATCGCATCTAAGATGTAAAATCCGGTAATCGGTTGAAAGGTTAATCCTGCTTCAATACTAATTCGTCCACTGGGGGGAAACCAGTTCAAGGTAATGGCAAACAGGTAAATTAAGAGCAATCCTAGCCAATATACAGGCATGGAAACTCCCAGTAATGAGCCAATCATGGTTAGGTTATCGGCGGGACGATTCTTGTAAACCGCCGCTAAAACGCCAGCCGGGATTCCCAGAATGACGGCGACTATCATGGCGGCTAAGGATAATTCAAATGTGGCGGGAAAGCGGGTTTTAATTTCATCGATAATCGGAATACCGCTGATAATACTGGTGCCGAAGTCGAGATGGAGTAGATTGTTGATAAAGGTGAGGTATTGCAGGGGTAGGGGTTGATTTAAACCCAGTTGTTCCCGTAAGGCTTCTACCTGTTCAGGAGTCCCTCGTTCTCCTAGCATAACCGTTGCTGGGTCACCGGGGATTAGGTGCAGGAAGAGGAAGACTAACAGGGTAATACCGAGGAGAACAGGTAACAGGTTGAGTAGACGCTTGATGATATAGTGAGTCATCTTCGGGTTTAAAGTTTTTCACCTCAATTTTTTATCCTATAATGGTTTTTACGGTTAAAATGGGTACACAACCCACCAAATAAGCTGGGTCACGCCACTACATCCTTTATAAGAAGAGAGGCTTTGAATTCTCCCCCTTCCGTGCCAAAAAAGTAGGGTGGGCACTGCCCACCAGCCTTAAGTCGAATGTCGCTGACTTAAGCTGGTTTTGTAGTAGGCACTTTAGTGCCATAAGCGCTCGCATCGCTGACTACACACTCTAAAGTCAGTACCCTTGGGATTCGATTTGATATCAATTTTTCTAGATGGCGTAAAAAGTTAGCTAGAACTGCGGCATTTTCGACTGACGATTCTGATAGTGTTTTTCACATAACCAAAGATAGTCCCCGGTATAGGTGGGCAGTCGCTTAAGTCCCAATCTTTCATGATGGGAGTCTTCCTCATCTAAGAAAGAATGTAACGCCAAAATCCCCGAACGTTCCGCTTGACTGAGTAAGCCATCTCGCATCCCGGCGGTTCCATCAATCAGGAGTTTGTTATCGCTGAGAATCGTATTGGTTAACTCCTTCATCATCTCCAATTGAGATTGAAGATTACTGACTTTCATAAACTCTTCGCAAAAAAACATATTCGCGGCGGGTGCAGTAATTGGGGTTAAGGTTTTCAACACCCCCGCTATCAAATTAGCGTAGGGAGCAACTTTTTCCACCCACTCACGAGACGCTTTAAACTCATAAACGCCTTTATCGATATCATGGACAGGATGCTGACAATTCGGTTCCTCACACCACAAATGTAGCCGATACTTTTTACTCGTCAACCGTCGCCAGTTTCCCTCCCTCAGTTCCAGGGTAAATAGTCGCGGTCCCCGTTTAGATTCGCTGGCGACGGCTTGCATAATCCCCATCACAGAGTTGGCGATGCGGCTTTCAAATTCCTGTAGATTCTGCTGAATTTCAGTAAAGCCGCGCTCAACTTTAACTTCAATGCGACTTAATTGTTCTCTGGTGTCTTCCTCTTCTAAACCGAAGAGTAAATCAACTATTTTGTGGCGGGTGCGACAAAACTGACAGGGATAGTGAGTATCCCCTTCCTCCAGAAACTGGCGTAATGCACCAATTTCAAACCGTCCCATACAGGCTTTCCCTTGGTTTTTGGTGGGACAAGGAACGGCAAAATAATAACGACCTTCCAATCCGGGCCAAGTGTCAGAAATCAGCTTTTGTAGGGTTTGCTGAAGGATATTGGTAAAGTATTCGGGCCACACCGCCTCAGTATACAGATGAAGTTCTCTGTCTCGCAATTCCAGCATCGCCTCACCATGGGTTTTATTCCGCAGGAACATCCCCTTTTGCCAGTGTAATCGATGGATTTTCCCATCGGCTTCATGGCGTTGATAGATATAGTCATGGGTGCGAACAATCATCCAGGGAATTAGTCCCGGTGGCGATTCTTCCATCACACAAACGGTAGCAATTCGACGCCGATTATTCGCGGGTTCCTCCTCTGGTAGCCAGGGGAGATTGGGACGAATTTGGGGTACGTGTTGCGCGACTAAACTGGCGGTTCCATCTTCCAAACGGTAGGAGACATCGTATTTTTCCATCAGTCGCAGGAAGAAGGGATACAACTCTGAGGGATAGCGTGTTTTACCATCGGCTGGATTTTCCCACCATACCTCTAGTAATCGGTTATCCGATAAGATACCATCCATTTCTTGAGTTGTGCGGTCTTCTAGAACAAAACCAATGGCTTTGGTTAACCATTCTGGCTGTAATACGACATCATCCTGCAACCGTTCATCCTCACTGTAGTAGACGATATACCCTAAATCATGCATTAGGTCAGCCAGGGTTTTTGTGGCAATATCATTTAAACCATGAGCCGAGGAGACTGTGGTAAATTTTGTGTAGGAAATCCGAGGTTTATCGATTGCCAAGAGTTCATCCCGTGACTCTCGCCATGCTGTATTTAGCACCACTCCCATTTGGTCAAAGTTTTGAGCGGTTTCAGCAATGATTTGTTTGAGTTGTGTAATACCCACTTTTTCCCCAGTAGCGGGGTCATCGACTAAACTATCCACCTCATGAAAGCCAACAATCATGTCACCAAAATCACGTTTTAGGACTGGTTTATCAATTCGCGCAATATGTTGACCGGATTGGCAATAGGTCGAAACGATAATTACACGCGCTTCATCGCCAACTCGCATCTGTAGCAATTTTAGCCAGTCTTCCACTTGGCATTGCTGCACACCTCGGCGTGGTTCCCAAACGAGTAAGTAGACGGAACGTTTACTAAAGAAAAATTGGTGCGTGACGCGATAGACTTCCTGACCGCCAAAATCCCAAGCATTCAGTTTAATTTCAACGTTTTCTTTTTGGGGATGGGGTAAATGGAGCGCTTGAATGGCAATATCAACTCCATGAGTGGTTGGTTCATTGGTTTGAGGGTCTTTACCCGTTAGTGCTTTAAGCAGGGTGGTTTTGCCTACTCCCCCTTCACCAACTAAGACTAATTTTGCTTCTTGACACTCCCCCGGCTAAAAGCGCGGGGGATTCTTCGTTCATCCAATCACCTTAGAATATTGATTTTCATCAATACACCAGAGGGCGAGTTGTCCCGAAGCGTTTATCCAGTATTCCTGGAATGTTCCTGTATGCCCTACAGTACGAAGTGCTTCCTTGAGTATGTTTATCGCGGCATTCCAATCACGGTCTAAGACACATCCGCACTTGCATTTATGTGTTCGTGTTGAAAGTGCCTTTTTCACAACACAACTGCAATTGGAACAGTTCTGAGAAGTATAGTGTGGTTTGACGGCAACCGTCGCTACACCAAACACTTTGCCAAAATACTCAAGCCAACATCTAAATTCTGACCAAGCCGCGTCTGAAATCGATTTGGCTAGGTGATGGTTTTTGACCATATTTCGTACTTGCAAGTCTTCATAAGCTACCAAGTCGTTAGACCGGACTACGCACAATGCAGTCTTTACCGCAAAGTCTTTACGCTGCCTACTGACTTTCAAATGCTTTTTGGCTAACTTTTGCTTAGCCTTTTTGTAGTTGTTAGATTGTGGTTGACCTTTCTTAAACTTCTTGGATACTCGTTTTTGAAGTCGTTTCAGTGCTTGGTCTGACTTTCTCAAGAATCTCGGATTGTCAACTGTCTGACCATCTGAGTCGGTATAAAAATGGTTTAAACCAACATCTAACCCTACGTTGTGACCTGTCGGAGTCCTATCTTCAGTCCTGTCATGGTCAATACAGAATTGGGCATAGTATCCATCGGCACGGCGTACTACCCTAACTCGCTTTATCTGATTTAGTTGATAGTAGTTTAAGTCGCGAGTACCGTAGAGCTTGAATTCTCCGGCTTTAAATCCATCGGTGAATGTGATTGAGTCACGATTCTCTGATAGTTTCCAGCCAGATGTCTTATACTCTACGGAACCATGATTAGGACGGTTTTTCTTGTACTTGGGGTAGCCTTTGTTCCCCTTAATCTGGTTTTTGCAGTTATCAAAGAATCTTGAAATAGCCGCCCAAGCACGCTCGGACATGGCTTGTCGAGCCTGAGAGTTTAATTTCCCCGCCCAGGGAAACTCTTTACTTTTACCAAGAATCGTACAATACTTGGAAAAATCATTGCGGGTCTTAGCCTGACCATCTTCCCAATATTTAAGGCAAGCATTACGGATAAACAGACCAGTACGAATGGCTTCATCAAGCCTTCTGTACTGATACTCTTTCCCTTTTAACTTACCCTCGTAGACAATCATTTTACCGCGTTGAGATTATGGTAGAATCATAACACAAGCTGATTAGCACTCGCAACTAAAGTTGCTGTGCTGGACGCATCGCTCGGTTTCATCCCTCGGATAAATCGCGAGGGCTTTCACCATCGCTTGTCCGGTAAAATTCTTCGCGTTGGTCGGGTTGTTGTATACTTCTTAAATAGGCTTTGAGTTCGTCTAGTCCGCTTTGATATGCACTTTTGACAACAGGGTTGAGAGGATTATTATCTAAATCCAACTTTTGCAGGTTAGTTAATTGAGCGATGCATTCCGGTATTTCTGTTATTTGATTTCCCCCTAAAAACAGCCATTTGAGATTATTTAATTGACCCGTTAAATCATGTATATTTGTTATTTTGTTTCCATCTAGAAACAGCCATTTAAGATTATTTAATTGACCAATACATTTCGGTATATTTGTTATTTTATTTTTAGACAAATACAGCCATTTAAGGTTGGTTAATTGACCGATACATTCCGGTATCTCTGTGATACCTTTCCCCGATAAATCCAGCTGTGTTACTCCTTCACGGGCTGCCTTATCAATAATTTCGACTAATTCTGCTCTATCCATCTTCCTCTGTCTTCCTCACTCAAAGCCACCCGAAAAGAATTATGGCATCTCTTCACTTGGCACAACTCAAGCTAGTCTCTCGCAGCTTTCCACCTCTACCACCTTAACCGATAAATTCGGTAATGGGAATCTTCCCCGTTACGCGCCTTCGAGTCTTCCCCAGCACCGATAATACCGAGTTGCGTTCTATTATGTCATTCTGAGCGAAGCGAAGAATCTGGATAGATGCTTCGCTACACTCCGTTACGCTCAGCATGACAAATTCTATCTTAGACTGCAACTTGGTATAAGACCCAATTGCCGAGTAAACTGTTCGGTTCGCCGGAATTTAGAAAACCTCTATCCAAACCTCTCTCCTGCTCTTGAGAGGCTTTGATACCGAGTTGTGTTCTAATATGTCATTCTGAACGAAGCGAAGAATCTGGATAGATGCTTCGCTACACTCCGTTACGCTCAGCATGACAGATTACCTCTTTGACTGCAACTTGGTATGAATTCTCCTCCTTC
The DNA here is from genome assembly GCF_040222985.1 of Coleofasciculus sp. F4-SAH-05. Lineage (NCBI taxonomy): Bacteria > Bacillati > Cyanobacteriota > Cyanophyceae > Coleofasciculales > Coleofasciculaceae > Coleofasciculus > Coleofasciculus sp. F4-SAH-05. The sequence continues at coordinate 81,824 of NZ_JAVKBY010000213.1, read as the reverse complement.
CGTAGCCAAAAAACGAAGCATCCTTTTATTTTCTCAAATAAACTCCATCGTTGTAGTGTCTATAGGCTTAAGGTGATCCTTGAATATTTTTTTTACTAGATCTTTTGCTCGATCTCCAAGAACCTTCTTAATTTTCCTTCTGGTCATTTGAACTGCAAAAGCGCGATCGCGCGGCTTTGGCTTCTCCGGTGGCTCAAGTAAACAGGTATCAGCAATATCTACTAAAAGGCTGTCTACATCGTCTAGAGAACCACGCGGTTCAGTCAACTGAATGCTATTAAACCAATTCTGAGCGACTCTGATTAAACGTTCCTGCTTGGGAGTCTCATTTGACGAATCCCCCGGAAGCAATAATCCATCAGCAGCCGCATCCTCCATGCGACTAGCGAAATCTTTGAGGAAATGAATATCTTCCATTCCAAAGCGTTTTACCCGTTCCCAATGGCTTAAAAACCGAACACGCACCCGATCATCATCAAAGGCAAGCACACCAATATTGATCCGCTCATCAGCAATCGGATTGGGAACGTATTGGACGATACTGTATCGACTAACCATTGCTCTTGCCTTCTTTTGATACCCACTATTCACTAGATACCACTTGGCTCTTTCTTCCTCCTTCGCTACTGACATTTCCTTCCCCTTGACTCAATGTCGTTTCACCTCAATTTGTCAACTTATAATAAGTTAAACTATTCTTTCCCCCAGAACGGTTTAATTTTTTCAATCAGAGTCTCGTCTCAACAAAACGTCATAATTGCTCGTTTTTTACCTCTTTTTGGGAAAACGCTACGATTTTTCAGGGGTTACAGCGATTGTGAGAGGCTTGTGCGGTTTTCATGTATACTATCTATGGTGGGTTTTTTGTGGGCAAAATTAATTTTGACACAGCTAAATCCCTTGAATAATCGTAAAACTTTGTATAATTCATAGTTTTCGCCTCACCCCCCATGTCTCGTTGGATGCATGTATTTTTTTTAACTTTAGATAAAAATTATGACTGAGTATTGACAAAAACACAGATGACACAGAAGGGATGATGCAGACAGAAGCCTGAATAGTGAGAGACACAGATTGACACAGAGAATTCAATAATTTCCTCAAAAATTTAATCATCTTTTTCGTTCAAGTCAATCTACAAGAGTAATAGGGATTGAGTGAATTAAGGGTTTATGGTCAACGCTATACTTTTAATGGCGAAGACAGCGCAACTACAAGCGCAACTAAAAACCTTGGCTTATTGTCTCAAAGGGTTCTGAACCTAAGGGACTGGGTGTCCACCCAGTAACCGTTTTGCGTTTGGCTAATAAGGGTTGGGAGTGAACGATGGGTAATCGGATGGCTTCTTGGGCTAAAATTTCATCGATTTGGGCATAAATTTGAGTTCGTTCAGCTTGATCAGTTGTCGCCCTTCCCTGTTCTAAAAGCTGGAGAACGTCCTCATTTTTCCAGCCGCCTAAATCCTCGGTTGCGCCGGGACCAAAATGGGCATAGTAAAAGTTATCAGGATCACCATAATCCCCTGTCCATCCCAACATAAAAGCCTGAAATCCTGGTGATTTTCGCCGATCCTCTAAATAGGCAGCCCAATCTTTGGTTTGTAAGTTGACGTTAATGCCGATCGCACTTAATTCAGCGGCTATCGCTTCAGCGATGGGTTTGGGTGTGGGAAAATAGGGACGACTGACGGGCATATACCACAAATCTAGGTCAAAGCCATCAGGATACCCGGCATCAGCGATCAGTTGTTGGGCTTGTTGGGGATTGTAAGAATAATTGATAATTTGCTCAGACTGATACTCCGAGAGAGACGATGGGGTAAAATGATTATCATGTTGACCCAATTCTCCCCAGAAGGCGGGGACAATTTCTGAGGTGTTAATAGCTTGCGCGATCGCACGACGCACCTCTACCTTAGAAAGGGGTTCATAGCTGGGATTTAGCGCCAGATAGCCGACGTTAAATGAGGGACGAAATACGGCGTCTAAATTGGCATCATTTTCAATTTCTGGGAGTTGATCGGGGGATAAATCTACCGTAAAATTAATCGTACCCGCCCGTAATTGTGCCAACCGTGCTGACGGATCAGTAATAAAGCGAATCACCACCTGATCAGACTTCGGTAAATCCAGTTTCCAATAATTCGGATTCTTTTCCAGAACAATGCGATCGCCAGTCTGCCATTCTTTAAACATAAACGGTCCCGTCCCCACTGCCAAGGATGCCGGAGTACCATAATCTGCCCCAGCTTGTTTAATCGCATCGGGACTGGCAATCCCAAAATAACCCGAAGCTATCGCCGCGCCAAATGCGGCAAACGGTTGCTGAAGGATAAACTCAATCGTATTATCATCCACAACCACAATATCTTGCAAAATTGAATCCGGACTTCCCTTATATCCGCCAAACAAATTCGCCCAAATCTCATAATTTTTCCCCGCATCCCGATAGCCAAACTCACTGTCGGGATTCCACCAACGCTCTACATTAAACCTTACCGCTTCAGCATTAAAATCACTACCATCATGAAATTTAACATCCTCGCGTAGCTTAAACGTCCACGTCTTCCCATCCTCAGATACTGTCCACTCCGTCGCCAACCCAGGTTCCAACTCAGTCGTTCCCGGTTTAATACCCAGCAGCGTATTGTAGATTTGATGCTGAACAACAATCGAATTACCATCCGTAATATTCCCCGGTTCCAAATTCACCGGTTGTCCACCGGAACCATAAACCAGCGTATCCGCCGGAATCGCGGAACTCTCGCTAGTTTGGCTAGAAGGAGTATCACAATTCGCCAACCCTAACGCCAAAGCCAAGCCCATAATAACCAACAGAATAAACCGAATCAGCGATCGTTTAGGCAATGCGATCGCACCGATGTTCGTAGTAAGGGCTTTAGCCCTAGATCCGATGTTCGTAGTAAGGGCTTTAGCCCTAGATCCGATGTTCGTAGTAAGGGCTTTAGCCCTAGATCCGATGAAGTTGTTTGGGGTCAACTGGCGTGATCCAACTCAAGTAGTGGAATAAATATTACATTATTTTGGGCGCACGTCAATCATCCGTATCAACTTAAGGTAAAAATAAGAACAGGTAGAGCTTTTTACCCTCATCCCCTAACCCCAACTCCGGACCCCCCTCGTTCCCCCCTACCCCCCTCATTCCCCCCTACCCCCCTCATTCCCCCCTACAAGAGGGGGGAGGACTAAGGATGCGGGAGCTTTTTTGGCAAGGGGGGATGACTAAGGATGCGGGAGCTTTTTTGGCAAGGGGGGATGACAGAGGATGCGGGAGCTTTTGTTTCCTTGGAGAAGGGGAATTGGAACAATTAATGAAGAAAAATGTAGGTGGCTACGCCTGCAATATAACACCTTTCTTGCTCCCCTCTTGCTCCCCTCTCCCAAGCTTGGGAGAGGGGCTGGGGGTGAGGGCTTTCTAGCTTAAGTTAATACCAATCACGTCAATGCGCCCCTACACATCTTGAACCAACTCAGGCGATGGAATCACCTCAATATTCCGATCCTTTCTCGCCTTTCTTACCTCAATCAACGCCTCCTTCACCACAACAGCCGTGGGTACCGCCACAATCACCGCCAACAATCCCCCCACTCTTACCCCAATTAACAGAGAAATAAACACCCAAAACGGATTTAATCCCGTAACACGACCAAAAATTCTCGGCGCTAATAAATTTTCCACAAGTTGCTGAAAAACCACCGCCACTGCTAATACTTGAACCCCCAAACCAATATCTCGCAAAGCCACAAGTAGCGTCACTAAAGCTATCCCCACCGAACCGCCAAAGGGAACCAGTGCCATAACTCCAATTGTAAAGCCAAATAACAACCCAAACGGAACTTTAAGCAAGACAAATAGCGAAATTAACCCCGACGCCATACAAGTGGCAATAATAATCTGCCCGATAAAATAGTTTTGGAAGCTTAACCGTAGGGTATTTGACGCCGATTCCTGGACGTTCTTGGGTAACCATTCAATTAAACTACGCCAGACTTCACGACCATGCTGAAGTAAATAGAATGTGGAAATAATCGTTAATAACACATCCAAAACCTTAGTTGCCGTAAACACCGCTAAATTTAGAGTTATGTTCAAGGTTTGAGAGGCAATAACTTGCAGTTGTCCCTTCAAGCGGTCATTGATTTGAATAATTAAACCATCCAGGCTAATCGGTAAGTTTAAATCTTCCAACCTGTGATCCAACATTATCAACTGGCGCCGCCCGGAATCGAACCATTCGGGTAAACGACTCACCAATTGTTGGGCTTGAGTAATCACCAAGGGAAACAGCGTCACGCCAATCGCAAACAACAGCAATAGCGCCACTAAAAACACGAATAACCCGGCTAATCCTCGCTTAATTCCCAGGGTTTCTAACCAGCTTACCGGATAGTTTAATAGGAACGCTAACAGGGAAGCCGCTAACACCGTGACCAGTAGGGATTGAAAATAGGCGAAAATTTCCGAAAATGCCCAGGCATTCAACACCGTCAAGGGTGCAGCCAAGGCGATTACCAATAACCGTGATGGGAGAGTTAAGGACTCCCACCAGCGCATTAATCTGTTTTTGGGTGTGGATGACCCGGAATTGACCATCTATTTCCACGATGCAGTGATCCTAACTAAGAATTATAGGTTGGCATTGGCTCAAAATTTGCTGTAAATTAACCACATCACCAATAACCGCGATCGCAGGGGCTTCAAATCCAGTGGCGTCCACTTGCTGCACAATGGTGTCCAGGGTGCCGACTAAGTAATCTTGCTGTGGTGTAGTTCCCCAGCGAATTAAAGCCACGGGGGTGTCTGGAGAACGTCCCGCCGCGATAACGTGCGCCACGATATTGCCCAGATTATGCACCCCCATATAGATTACAATCGTTTCACTTCCCTGAGCGATCGCCTGCCAATTAACTTCAGGGCGATACTTACCCACCGCTTCGTGTCCGGTGACAAAGGTAATGGATGAACTATACTGTCTATGGGTCAGGGGAATTCCTATGTATGCAGGTGCTGCAATCCCAGAGGTAATACCGGGAACCACTTCCACCGATACACCCGCCTGGATTAAATCCTCCATTTCTTCCCCGCCGCGCCCAAAGACAAAGGGATCACCCCCCTTAAGGCGCACCACAACGGCATGGGTTTTGGCTTTTTCAATCAGCAACTGTGTGGTTTGTTCCTGGGGTAAGGAATGACGCCCCCGCCGTTTTCCGCCATTAATTTTTTCCGCATTGGGGTTAATCATTGCCAAAATAGGCGCACTGACTAAAGCGTCGTAGATTACCACATCGGCATATTCTAACAAGGTTTTACCTTTCAGGGTAAATAATCCAGGATCTCCGGGACCCGCGCCGACTAAATAGACTTTACCGAGATAGTTAGGTTGATTCATGACCCTTCAATAAAACCATTTATTTCAATTAATCTATGCGCTCATGTTCCAGGCTTAAGGATCTCATAAGTAGGTTGGTGGAAATAAACTCAACTATGTTAAGTGATGTAAATAGACCTCTTTCCCCTGACAAAGGACAAATGACAAAGGACGTAGCTTGCTTGGAGCGAACGCGAGTTCCCCACCGCCCGCCTTTTATTGTGCCGACCTACTTATCTCATCCTTCATCCCTATAATCTATGGGGACTACCCAATTCATCTCGTTACTTAGGATACATAATCCGCACACAAATGACATTTTTACATATCAACCATGCGACATTAACATTTATCACCGAACATGATATTACAAATCGGTCAGCCATCTCGCTTTTGTGAGCATTGAGCATAAAGGTCAAAACCGTTTCTTCTGTGGTAAGCCACATTCCGCTTTAATCGCCGTGGCAAAAGTATTAGTGGTGAGGCAGGGCGGGTTTTGTTGTTCCGTTAGTTCTGAGTCGGGCGGGTTTTAACTCCTAAACCCGCCCCTACGGTTGTCAATATGTTTCGTAACTATCCACAATAAATTGGAAAATGCCAAGCAGTTTTTCCAGTTCATTGATGTAATATCGCTGGTTATCCACAAAAACACAACTGCCCTCTAGCTTCAAAAATTGCCAGTCTTCTCCCGTAGTCACACAGCCGTAAATCCCAGTAATTGAGTTATCTTCTAGCTCATTGAAGCGTTGCGCTCCCAACATTTGAGCAATGCACTGACCTAAACCCCCTTTAATATCGCTTTTCTTCGCTTCTACCAAAGAAATAATCGGAGCCTGCATTGTCAGAGAAACCGGACTTTTAGCCAAGATAAAATCACATTCTCCTTTCAACCCCTGTTCCTCGTCTACATCGAGCTTTTCGCCAGAATAGATAGATAGTTTATTCGGATTTCGTCGCTCTAGCTCAATTAAAATTGGGGCAATAATAAATTCTGATCTTGCTTTTTCACTGGACGAAGCCAGGGCTAACTTAAGGCTGTAGCTAAGGGTTTCCTCTAGCCAGTTACTTGGTTCTAAAGTAGCAACATTACTGAAAAGCTGAACAGATTGTTCTGTTAGTCCAAAGACCTTTTTGACCTGATTCAATGAAAAATCGCTGTATGCCATAGTAGCAATTCAGAACTAATATCAATAATTATCTGACACCGCGACACAGCCTACATTTAGACAAGGGCGAGTCGAGACAGGTTAATTCTAACACCGCCTACGATGAGCAGCGACTCGCCCCTACAACCAACCGCGATAATTGCCCCAATTTATCTACGTAAAAAGGAGGTAAATTATTGTATAAAAATTAATTCAACGTTACACCTATCACCCGCCCCCCGTTCCTGGGAAAGCCGAGGAATTGGCTGTCGCCTTGCTAATATACTGCAAAATTCGCTCAAAGTCACGACGAATTTCAGCTAATTGTTTCACCTCTTTATTAGAACCCGCGATCGCGTCTAGTTCCTGCTGACGTCTGACACTAATCTGTTGCTCAATTTTTCGATAGGTTTGTTGTTCTACAGTCCAGAGTTGAAGATTAATTTGATTCTCTAGATGTTTAGCAATTGCCTTAAATTGACTGGTAATATAACGGATAATATCGTTCATTTGCTTTTCTCTATCCGCTGGGTATTCCCCAGTATCTGGTTCAGGTTTTTCCGAGAAAATGATTGTTGCCGAACTTAAGAAGTGGGAAATATGGATAATTGGAGTCATCGCTTCTACCGACTGCCAAGGTTTAACTTGAAACTCGGCTAAATTTTGGGGATAGTCTTCTGACATTGCCTTAACGGTATCCCTAAAGGTTTTCAGCCAATACAATTGACGATGGATATGTTGTGACTTTTTAGAATTACCTGGATTGTGATTATCCGGTTTAGCCTGTTCCCACGATTCCAGTAATAGTTGCACCAGATTTCCTTTTAGTATTGTTACGATAGTTTGGTGTAGGGATATCATCGCCTGGTTTAGAGTATTGGTTATTTTTTCGCCGGCTTGTTCATAATGGTTTTGGATATTCAGTTCAGTTCGTTGAGTCAATTGTTCAAAGTTCAGTTGACTACCCAAGGCTACTTGCAGGATATCGCCTTCTTGAGTAATCGTAGCAGATAGGTGCAGAATTATCCCCTGAATTTTAGTCCGCAGGCGATCGCGTTCTTGGTGTAGACTACGAGTTAGGCGGGTGAGTAGTTCTAAGAATAAGGAGTCTTGGGGAGTAGTACGACTGATATCAAATTGCGCGTCATCTACACAGCTTAAAGCGATGCGAATCGGGGTATCAAAGCGAGTCAAATACCCTCGCTGTTCGACCCAGGTATCCAATGTCTGAATGAATGTGGAAAAACGACTCACGTCTCTGAGAAATTTATCCCCAGAATCGATTCCTTCACAGTAGTCTTTGGCATCGATAAAACAGATCGGAAATTCATCCAGATTATAGGGATGTAAAGCTTCAGCTAAACTGCGGCGGTAGTTCACCATTTTTTCACTATCCTCACCCGCTTCCTCGGACATTTTATTAATCACCAGCATCATTTTCCAGCGATAGCCCTGATGGTAGGCTAACTGCTTAAAATTTTCCACCGTTATCGCGTCAAACAGCATCGAGGTGAGACAGAAAATCACCAAATCTGCTTTCGCGATCGCGCTATAGGTTATTTGATCATGATCCTGCCGTTCTGTAAAGAGTCCAGGTGTATCAATGACCTCAATTCCCTGCCAATTATAACGGCTGATCTGCTCCGTTGTAATATCGGAATGAATGGCAATATCTCGTCGCCCTGTCAACGCCGAAATCAGGGTAGATTTTCCCGCCCCATATTGTCCAACTACGACAACACTCAGCATTCCCTGATGGCGATAGGTATTAAGTTCCTGGCGTAGTTTTTGACGAATTTTAGTTAGAGGCGTTCGATTTATTTTCGCCAGGTATTTGTCAAATTTCATACAAGCTGTCGTTAACTTAGATGCGACAACCGCTGATTTAAATTGATTTGTCATTTGTCATTTGTCCTTGGTCATTTGTCCTTGGTCATTTGTCATTTGTCATTTGTCATTTGTAATCCGCTCCCCCTGCTTCCCCTGCTCCCCCTGCTTCCCCTGCTCCCAGACGTAGCATGCTACGTCTCTACATTGCTCCCTGATCTACTGAAGCCGATGCATCAACACATCTTCTTGCAAAATCCGATTAATTTCCTGGCTGTCTAGATGATATCGGACTTGAAATTTAGTTTGAATATCAATCTGTTTAGCAAACTCCCGTTTCACTTGGGTAACTGTTTTATTAATTCCGGCTTCAGTTAAGGGTTCATAGTGGCTTTGACACCAATCAACAATCCGCTTGCTATACGCCAGATTAAGCAAATTAATCGTCTGGCTGAGTTGTTGCTGCGGCTGATTAAACTGCTGAGAAATTAGCTCAAACTCTTGAATCAGCCCCTCGATATACCGCATAATGCTCCCCGCTGCATGGCGATAATACTCGCGGAAATTATTAGCTACTTGTTCCTCAATTTGGCGCTGACTGGCTCTGATTTGAGGGGCTAATAACTTAGACAACCGTTGAACGGCAAAATGGCGTTTTTGTTCGCGGGTTGTAAAAATACCTAAAATGCTATTCAGCACAACTGCTCCCATCATCACCGTTTTGTTCACCGGGGGACTAAAATGAGTCACCGGGGTTTGGGAGAGTCTCAAGAAACTCCCGCCAATTTGTGCGGCATTATCACTGTACAGATCAGCAGGATTCGGAAAAAATTGGAAATCATGCCCACCACTATGAGCCATTAATTGTAAATCGGTTCCCAGTTCAGATAAAGCAATTTCTACATCACGATTGAAGTTTTGCACCGTCGTTTGATAGGCATATTGCAGGCGATCATCAATTTGCAGCGCTTGCAGTTTATAGTCCCAATTTTGTTTCAAGCTTTCCTGACTGAAGTTCCAATTGGATTCAGCAAAATCCGGTAAACTATTGAAAACATCTTGAAAAATGCTGCCAATTTGATACTGGAGGAATTCCAGATGATCCTTACCCGCCGTTTTGATTTGCGCCTGCAAGGTTTCCCGTTGACGGGTGAGAGTAGCACTCAATTGTTGATAGCTTTGACGTTTCTGACTCATCCAGTGGTAGGGGCGTTCAATTGTCCCCACAGTCGAACCCAGAAGCGTTTGCGATCGCCGAATCGCGCCATGCTTAACTAGGGATTCGCGGATGGAGTCTAAAAAGTCCTGGATGCGGCTGGCTTTGAGTAGTTTATCCTGATTAGCTTGGTGTTCGGGTTCGCTTGCCATTTGCGCCGCCAGCAGCATGACGGGAATAATATCAAAATAGTCGTTGGCATAATGGTTTTGGGCATAGCGACGGATGCGAGCGATATGTCCGCCAATCCCACTACTTCCTTCTAGGGTAAAGAGTTTATCGGGATTTTTTAAGAAATAGTCTAAGCGACGCGGATCACGCAGATTATATTTCAGGTTGAGCAGAATAATTAAGGGTTTTGCCTTGGCTTTTAACTGCTGCAAGAATTGAAACTCGGTTTCTTGGATGCTGTCATTAGTGACGACATAACAAATGAGATCGGATTCTTCAATCACACTTTCGAGAATTTCCTCTTCTGTTCTCCCCCCTGGTGCGCCAATTCCGGGGGTATCGATAATGCGAATATTTTTCCAATCATACACTCGATTAAAGCGAGTCGTGCGTTGTCCTCCACTACCAATCGCTTCCCAGCCTTCACCAATAATAATCGCATGGAGGGTACTTTTGCCGACTTTGGTTTTTCCCATAACCGCCAGACTAAAATGGTGCAAGGCGCGTTGTTTTGCCCAGAGGGATTCACGTACAATATTCAGTTCTTCTCCAATTTCGGCGGCTAGGGTTTGTTGGGTTTGGTTGAATTGATTGATCAGTTCTTGCGTGGTTGTGGTTGGGTTCGTCGGCTGCTGATGAATGGTTTTCTGGAGGTTTTCTAGGGTGAGTTTTAGGGTTTGATTTAAGCCGATTAACGTGGATTCCGTATCCGTGAGTGCGGTTTCAGTGAAGCGATAATTTTCCCCAGCGATAATGCTATTGCGTTGTACCGCTTCTTCGTAGTCGGGTCCAGCTAAGAGGATTTGCCGTTGTAATTGAACAATGCGGCGTCCCAGAGTTTCGGGGGCGAAGGTGGCGAGTTTGGCGATTAAGGTGCGGGATAAGATAGACTCTGCACCCATGAGTAAAATCGCGCTGAGTGAGAGTTTCTCGGTGTGAGAATCCCTGTCTTTTTTCCGGTTGGCTTGCAGGGTTTGGGCTTGAGTCACCATCTGTTCCACCTCTGTCGCATCCCAGTGCCAAATCTGTGCCACCTGTGCGATCATTTGCCGTTCCAGAGGGGAAAAGAGTCCATCTACATAAGCCAGCGCCAGGAGTTGCTGCATCGCTTCCTGTTGCTGTTCGGGGGGGATTTGCTGGGCGATGTTCTCGACAGGGAAGAGGGTTTTCTCTTGGGCGAGAATTTTCTCCATTTCTTGGATAGTCTGTTGTCCCACCTGAGTTTGATCTGCCAACTCATGCAAGAGTTTCGACTCTTCCCGATGAATTTGGCGATCAGCACAAACCAGATGGGTGAGTAAGAGAAAGGAGTAGTCGAGGGATGCGCTAGCCATGGGAGTGGTGTTGGGTAGGGTTACCTGGGGGTAAATGCTGGGGGTTAGGGATACCATGATATCGGAAAGCACAATAGGTTCTCCTATACAGTTCCCAGCGAAAGCGATCGCGAACCGGATGCTTTGACTGCAAACGCACCGAGGGGAGATGGCTAAACGTGAAAATGGTTATCTTACACCAAGCCAATTAATTTGATGGAATTACCAGTCTTTGTAGGGTGGGTTAGGCGGGAACTAAATGATGGCACATAACCGTTAAATGAACTATCCGCCGTAACCCACCAAATTGGAGGAGAACCCGACTAAATTGAGTAAAGGGCGACCCGAGCCAATTAAATAGATTGGTGTTGTTGATTAATGCAGGCGGGTCGCCCCTACACGGCTAATGTTAACTTCACGATTCAATCCCGATTTTCCACCGCGATCGCGTGCCAAAGATGTCGGCAAGTTACAGGATGGGGAAGTATTTGTAGGGTGGGTTAGGCGGGAACTAAATGATGGCACATAACCGTTAAATGAACTATCCGCCGTAACCCACCAAATTGGAGGAGAACCCGACTAACTTGAGTAAAGGGCGACCCGAGCCAATTGAATAGATTGGTGTTGTTGATTAATGCAGGCGGGTCGCCCCTACACGGCTGAATACAGTAAGCCCCCCTTTTGAAGGGGGTTTGGGGGGATCTGCCAATGTTAGATTCACTAACCGACTACGAGTAATTTTCTAATTCACAAAGACTTGCTTACTGTACGATCCGTTTTATCTGTTCAAAACTTGCTGTTTCAGTTGAGGGGAATTAATGGTTACTTATATAGATACTGGACTTTGGACAAAAAAAGTGCGATCGCGGTTGAGAATAAGGTGGGTTTGGTTGTCGAGTTTGGGATTAATCGATTGCCGTTCGGTGGGGGAATGGGCGGGTTTTGTTGTTCCGTTAGTGGTGGGGAGGGCGGGTTTTGTTGTTCCGTTAGTGGTGGGGAGGGCGGGTTGTGTTGTTCCGTTAGTGGTGACTAGCTGAATTGATTCCCTAAACCCGCCCGTACTATTGATTCCCTAAAACCGCCCGTACGATTGATTCCCTAAACCCGCCCGTACGATTGATTCCCTAAACCCGCCCCTACAATTGTCCCTAAACCCGCCCCTACATCTAATTTTTATGCCCTAAATGCCTTGGAAAATAAATTACGCCAATTTATTTTTTTGTCCAAAGTCCAATAGATATCTTGGCGATTGCTATAATACCAAACCCGGGTTAGCTACCCCCGTTATAACCGAGTCCGCGTAGGCGGACTTTGTTTGTGTAGCAGCGATTTCAATCGCCCCCTCTTGCATGGTGTGACTTGGTATCAGGCTATCATTCGGCAAAAATATCTAACTGCTGTACGGATGTGTCTGGCTTAATCGTTTTAGTATCTTTGGCTTTCTTGCCAATACCTTTCCGCAATCCCATAGCAATTTTACTGTGCTTTTCAATTTGCCCCATCACCTGCTTTGCCCGTTGAATCACCGCCGGGGGCAAACCCGCCAGACGCCCTGCTTCAATCCCATAAGACTTATCCGCCCCGCCCGGTTGAACTTGGTGTAAAAAGATAATTTCATCGGGCAATTCTTTCACCGTAACCTGATAATTGGCAACATTCTCTAAAATAGACGCCAATTCGTTTAATTCATGGTAATGGGTAGCAAAAATAGTCCGTGCTTGAATTTCCAGAGACAGATATTCCGCTACCGCCCAAGCAATAGATAACCCATCAAACGTGGCGGTTCCTCTGCCAATTTCATCTAATAGCACCAGGGACTTACTTGTAGCATGATTCAAGATATTTGCCGTTTCATTCATCTCCACCATAAACGTGGATTGACCTGTGGCTAAATCGTCAACCGCGCCGACACGAGTAAAAATGCGATCGCAGATTCCCAATGTCGCCGATGTCGCTGGCACAAAACTCCCCGTCTGCGCCATAATTTGAATTAATCCCACTTGGCGTAAATAGCAACTTTTGCCACTGGCATTGGGTCCAGTGAGGATGATTAAATCGGGACGTTGCTGATTCTCCGTCTTTGTCTTTTCCTCAGCAGATGACGTGGACTCCTCCCATCCCAAATACGCCGAATTGGGGACAAAAAACCCCACCGGCAGAGACTTTTCCACCACCGGATGGCGTCCATCAATAATCGTAATTTCCCGCCCCTCTACCACGGTGGGACGACAATAGCCCTGGCGTACAGCAATTTCTGCTAAACCCGACAAAACATCAATCGCCGCCACAGCGCGGGACAGATGGCGAATTAACTGGGCATAATTCCCCACTTGGGTGCGTAATCCGACAAAAATCTCGTATTCTAAGCGGTTTAAATCATCCCGTGCGGTGAGAATCCGGGTTTCGCGTTCTTTTAAGTCGGGAGTAATGTAGCGTTCTTCGTTAGTTAGGGTTTGTTTGCGGATGTACTCGTCGGGAACCTGATCAGCTTTTGAGCGAGCGATACTGATGTAATAGCCGAAGGTTTTGTTGTATCCTACTTTTAGATTGGTAATGCCTGTGCGATCGCGTTCGGTGACTTCTAAGTTAGCAATCCACTGCTGATCCGCCTCCACCATGCGACGCATTTCATCCAGTTGGTCATTCACCCCAGGACGAATTAAATTGCCTTCCTTTATCTGTAACGGCGGCGATTCCACTAAATGGGCGCGAATGCTTTGTCCTAACTGTTCTAATTCTGGGGGAAACGTTTGCAATGCTTTCAGATAGGGAGAACCCCCATAGGCGGCGAGTTCGGCTAAATCGGGTAATTTTAATAGTGAATCCGCTAACGCCACCAAATCCCGTGCATTTGCCGTTCCGGAACTTGCCCGTCCGGTTAATCGCTCTAAATCATAAATTCCCCGTAATAACTGACGTAAATCCTCCCGCAGTCCGGTATTTTCTGTCAACTCCTGAATCGTATCTTGTCGCGCCCGAATTCCTTTACTATCTAATAACGGTTGCAATAACCAACGGCGTAATGCCCGTCCGCCCATGGAGGTACTGGTTTGATCCAATGCCCAGAGTAGGGAACCATGAAACGTATTATCCCGCACCGTGGCGGTAATTTCTAAATTGCGGCGGCTTTGGTGATCGAGAATTAGATAATCAGCTAAGGTATACGTGCGTAAATGTTGCAGGGCGACATAATTTTCTTTTTGCGTGTCTTCCAAATATTCCAGCAATCCCCCCGCCGCCCGCACTCCCAGAGGTAAATGTTCACATCCCATCCCTTCTAGCGATCGCACTTTAAATCGTTCTAGGAGTCGTATTCTTGCTTCTGAGGAACGGAAAGGGGTTTGGGAACGCAGGCTATAGCAAAAGGAGTTGGGTAACCAATCAGGTAACGACTCCGATTTTTCCCCTGGACGCAGCATACTCCCCAAATCCGGCGCATTGGTAGGAATCAACACTTCTGAGGGGTGCAAGCGCAACAGTTCCTGTACCAGTAACTCTAAATCCGTGGCTTGAGTGGTAAAAAATTCCCCCGTAGAAATATCTGCATAGGCTAATCCCCAATGATTCCCCGCCATCACCACCGCCGCCAGAAAGTTATTGCGTTTAGCATTTAGCATCCCCGCTTCGGTTAACGTACCGGGGGTGAGAATGCGAGTGACTTCCCGTTTGACCTGACGCCCTTCTTTAGCGGCGATGGATGCATCTTCTACTTGATCACAAATAACAATCGCATAGCCTTTTTCCACTAACTGAGTCGCATGGCGTTCAATCGAGTGATGGGGGACTCCCGTCATCGGAACTCGTCCCACACCCTTCCCCGCCTCCTTACTGGTGAGGACTAATTCCAATTCTTCAGCCACTCGCCGCGCATCTTGGAAGAAGGTTTCATAGAAATCGCCGACTCGATACAGCAGTACCGCATTCGGATACTGGTCTTTGAGTTCAGCAAAATGCTGCATCATCGGCGTTAGCTGTTTACGGTCTACCGTCCGATGATCCATATTTTCCGCCGCCACCTGCTTCGCCTTCTCGGTAGCGCGAATGTCGGTAGCACCGTTGGATTCGGGAGTAGATGCGTTGGGATGTCCGCTCATGAACCGTCTTGGATAGGCAAGCAACACTCATGACTTTACCGTAATCTGAGGAGGATTGGTATTAAAGGTTTCTTAGGATTGCCTGGGCGTGGGTGCGAAGCGTCACCTTAAACCCAGGATACGGCAATGCCGTACCCCTACGGAAGAATTGATTGGGTAGGGACACGATACCATCGTGTCCTGATTTAGGTTAAATTGTCAAATTCAGAGGAAATAAAATCAACAGGCAGATTATGCGATCGCCTGAACCCTCTCCGCTAAGGTTATAGGATAAGCTAGACCTTAGAGCCACTCAATCCGTAGAATCTTAGATCATGAACCCTCCCAGCCTACACCAGATTGAAAAAATGGTCAGTTGCTTATCGGATGAAGATCAACTGTGGTTAATGGAAAGAATTATTCACAATTTGAGACTATCTCGCACCCTTAACCATCGTGACAGCCAGGGAAAAACGGTTGAACAGCAACTGGTAATGATGGCAAATGACCCAGGGATTCAGGGCGAACTCAAGGCAATTGAGCAGGAATTTGCCGTAACTGAAATGGATGGATTAACTGAATCGTGAGCATTCAACGCGGCTAAATTTATTTTGTTAATCTCAACCCAGTTCAAGGGAGAGAACAAGCCGGAAAACGTCCTGTGCTTGTCCTTTCAATTGATGCCATTAATCGTTTACCGCTAGTGGTAACGGTTATTGTCGGAACGAAAGGAGAAAATATCCAGCGCGATTACCCAACGAACGTGCGGGTTTCTCCAGCCAACAGTGGTTTGCCCATGGAAACGGTGTTCTTATGTTTCCAAATTCGCTCCCTGGATTCCAAACGCTTTCCTAAACAACCTGCGGGTTTACTTTCTGAAGAAGTTATGGCAAGGGTTGAAGCAAAGACTCGCTATTGCTTAGGGTTATAACTACCTTATCTGTGATTGCGCTGTCTACTGTCTTGGTCTGAAAGGCTTCATAGATAGGCTATATGCAGGCACATCTTCCCATGACGAAAAGTATACCAGGAAATTGTGCGATCGCACTTTACCATCATCGGGGTAGGATTGGTATTAAAGGGTTGTGGCAATTTTAAAAACTGTGTTCCTTGATATACCTGGGTTTTAAGATTTTTACCTGTCAACACTAAAATAGGATGGCGATATCTTTGAGGGAGAGAAAGGAAATGGATAAAACTGCTGTCATTGCTCTAACGATTAGTACGTGGATATTAGGATGGGAGGTGGCTCAAGCGGCTAACCCTAGCTTGGGGAGTTCTTTTCAAGAGTGGTGTCTGAACAAAACCAGTTTGTCAGCTGAGGCAAGGAAAACAGTGGAAGTGTTGTTAGAAGAAGCTGGTACGAGTGACTGTAAACAAGCTGATGAAAACCTATCAAGTCGCACTGAACTTGACCTCGAACTCAACCAAATAACAGATGTAAGTCCTCTGTCTGGACTTACCAATCTGACTGGGCTTTCCCTCGGCAGTAACAAAATAACAGATATCAGTCCTCTATCTGGACTTACCAATCTGACTGGGCTTGTCCTCAGCTTTAACCAAATAACAGATGTCAGTCCTCTATCTGGACTTACCAATCTGACTGAACTTTATCTCAGCAATAACCAAACAACAGATGTCAATCCTCTGTCTGGACTTACCAATTTGACTGAACTTTACCTCGGCAATAACCAAATAACAGATGTAAGCCCTCTATCTGGACTTACCAATTTGACTGGGCTTTCCCTCAGTATCAACAAAATAACAGATGTAAGTCCTCTATCTGGACTTACTAATCTGACTGGGCTTTCCCTTCACTTTAACCAAATAACAGATGTAAGTCCTCTATCTGGACTTACCAATCTGACTGGGCTTTCCCTTTACGACAACAAAATAACAGATGTAAGTTCTCTATCTGGACTTACCAATCTGACTGGGCTTTCCCTTCACTTTAACCAAATAACAGATGTAAGTCCTCTGTCTGGACTTACCAATTTGAGGAGGCTTTACCTTTACTATAACCAAATAACAGATGTAAGTCCTCTGTCTGGACTTACCAATCTGACTGAGCTTGCCCTCGGCCATAACCAAATAACAGATATCAGTCCTCTATCTGGACTTGCCAATTTGACTTTGCTTGACCTCAGGATTAACCAAATAACAGATGTCAGTCTGTCTGGACTTACCAATCTGAGGAGGCTTGACCTTTTCGGTAACCAAATAACAGATGTCAGTCTGTCTGGACTTACCAATCTGACTGAGCTTAACCTCTACAACAACCAAATAACAGATGTCAGTCCTCTATCTGAACTTACCAATCTGAGGAGGCTTGACCTCGGCAATAACCAAATAACAGATGTTAGTCCTCTATCTGAACTTACCAATCTGAGGAGACTTTCCATTTACGACAACCAAATAACAGATGTCAGTCTTCTGTCTAGACTTACCAATCTGACTAGCCTTATCCTCTTCTCTAACCAAATAACAGATGTCAGTCCTCTATCTGGACTTACCAATCTGAGGAGGCTTGACCTTTACTATAACCAAATAGCAGATGTCAGTCCTCTATCTGAACTTACCAATCTGAGGAGGCTTTATCTCTACAACAACCAAATAACAGATGTCAGTCTATTTGGACTTACCAATCTGACTTGGCTTTCCCTCAGCAATAACCAAATAACAGATGTCAGTTCTCTATCTGGACTTACCAATCTTACTGAACTTATCCTCTTCTCTAACCAGATAACAGATGTCAGTCCTCTATCTGGACTTACCAATCTGACTTTGCTTGACCTCGGAGACAATCCCATACCACAGCCAACTTGTCCAGTCAGTTCCCCAGATGTTTGCGAGTTCTGACCCTAACACGGATAGGGGATGAATCAAAAATTAATTTGAGTTAATAGGTAAAACGACAATGACCGCTTATACGATAGACTTTAACCCAATCATTCAGCTTACCGACGACCAATTCTATCAATTATGTCAGGCGAATCCTGAGCTGAAATTTGAACGGAATGCCCAAGGAGAATTAATTATTATGCCCCCGACTGGCGGAGAAACCGGAAATCAAAACTTTGAGTTTGGTGCTGATTTAGCGATATGGAATCGCCAAACTCGATTAGGGGTTGGTTTTGACTCTTCCACCTGCTTTAAACTCCCCAACGGCGCTAATCGTTCTCCGGATTTGGCTTGGGTGATACAGGAACGGTGGGATGCACTATCTCCCGAACAACGCACCAAATTCCCGCCCATTTGCCCTGATTTTGTAGTGGAATTGATGTCTCCTTCGGATAGATTAAAAGATACCCAGGATAAAATGAAGGAATATATTAATAATGGCGCTCGTTTGGGTTGGTTAATTGCGCCAGGAATGAGACAAGTGGAAATTTACCGTCCTCAGCAAGCTGTTGAAGTTTTAGAGGCTCCAGCGACTCTTTCAGGAGACGATATTTTGCCCGGATTTATCCTGAATTTAAGCTCTCTTTGGTGAGAGTTAGTTCGTAGTAAGGGCTTTAGCCCTAAACAAATTACGTCGAAGAGAATTAAGGGAACTCGACCCACTCACCTCAAACCCACACCAACTGGATTATACAAGTTAGCGGTTGGGTGCGGGGCGGGTTTATTGAATTGAGAAGTTTCTCGCCACAGATAACGGTAAAACCCGCCCCTACGGGTTAACTCATATTTGGGTTTAATTGTCAAATCTAGAGGGAATAAAATTAACAGGCAAATTAGGCGATCGCGTCGTCTATTGTCTGGGTCGGAAAGGTTTGATGAAGAGGTTATAGGCGGACACATTTTCCCATAGTAAAAAGTATACCAGAAAATCGTGCGATCGCACTCAGGTGCATCAATGGAGTGAACGGAACCGTAAACGCTTCCAACCAGCACCAGTGAAAGATTGGATTTTTGAACCATATTGTTAATTAATAAAGTTACGCATTCTTAGGGTAGGGGCGACCCGCTTCCACAAAACAATAACTCTGTCCATTCAATTTGATCGGGTCGCCCTTTACTCAATTACGATAAATTTAAGGATTCAGGATGATGGTTAAATCGAGGATAAAGCCAGGTAACACGTCTTCACCTGAAACTGTGGGCGGTTCATCAACATTCGTTTTTTCATACGTTCGTTAACGTGCCAATTTCCTGGAAGATTGGCATTAGTAAATCGACATCCAGTAAAAATACAGTAACCGATTCTTTATCCTGGGGAATAACCGCTACATGACTGGCAACTTCTAGGGTATCGGCTCGACGATAGGATTCAGGAAGTAAGCGAATGGCTGATAAGGGTATTTCCATTAAAATGGGTGTGTCAGTTACCGGAATTCCATATAAGTCCCCTGTCGTGTTTCTAACGACAATTAAATACCCGCCCGTGCTGGATTCCTGAATCGGGCTTTGCTTGAAAAATCGCCAATACAAGTCTACAACCGTCACCTCGCGATCGCCTAAATGAGCAACGCCGACATGATTCAGCCCACTACTGTAGATTGGCGTGTGATCCACGACTTTATAAATTGACTCAATGCGTAAGGCTAGATGCAGATTCCCCATGCTGAAGACAATGAATTTTAGAGAGGGAATAACCTGTCTAGATTGGGATAAATCAGTATCGTTGGGTTGAAATTGAGTAACTAATGTTGTCATTTGTCCTTTGTCCTTTGTCAAAACACTGATTTCACGGATTTATTGCAGAGAGTGGGGTAGGGAAGTGAGAGGTTAGTTACACTGATTACACTGAGAATTGGCTTCCCCATCCCCCTCACCCCATCAAGAGGGTTGTAATTGCGGCTGTTGTGACTTATCCTGAATCAAAATTTGTTCGATCGCACCCAAAAATTCTTGTTCCAGATAGGGTTTGGTGAAATACGCATTTGCGCCTAAATGCCGTGCTAACCAGCGATGTTTATCGTTACTGCGGGAGGTTAACATCACCACGGGAACCTTTGAGATTTGCGGATCTTGGCGACGTTGACCCAGAAATTCAAACCCGTTCATGTTGGGCATTTCAATATCACACACGACTAAATCAACAGCAGAACTTTGCCGCAATTGTTCCAGTGCTTCTCGTCCATCTCGTGCTTGCAATACCCGACAGCCGGCTCGTTCTAAGGTGAGGGCGAGAGTTCGCCGTAATGCTACCGCGTCATCCACGACTAACACGGTGGGGGCTTTGGCGGTTTGAGCTTTGGTCTCATTATTGTGAGCAGAACGGGACTCCGGAATACTCACAAGAGTGCGGTTGCTGGATGTAATTGAGATTGACTGGCTGCTTTGACCTAAAAGCTGATCCATTAAGACGGCGCCATCAATCACTGGAATTAAACTACCATCCCCTAAGATAGTACAGCCATAAGTAAAACTAGGAGGCGCGATCGCACTGCCGAAGGGTTTAATCACTAACTCCTGTTCTGTGACTAGGCGATCAATTTCTAGGGCGAGAACATATTGATCTTGACGCAACACTAGCATCGGTAACGCCCAATTCGTTGGTGATGGAACCGAAACCAACGCCTGACTGGGACAGGTTTCGGGTAAGGGACAAGCATAATCCAATAAATCCGTTAACCGATAGGTGGGAACAATTTGACCCCGCCAGCGTAGAAATCGCTGTTCTCCGGTGGTTTTGACTTGATTCCCTTTGGGAATAACAATTTCTTCTACACTGTCTGAGGGTAACGCCAACGCCGTAGAACCAACGAAACAGACGAGTAATTTACCAATAGTGAGGGTTAAGGGTAGGCGTAAGGTAAACGTTGTCCCCACACCAGGAGATGAATGAACCGAAATCGTCCCTTTTAAGGAACGCATCTGCGATCGCACCACATCCAATCCTACCCCTCGCCCCGACAATTCACTCACTTGTTCCGCCGTGGAAAATCCAGGTTCAAACAGAAACTCAAATAATCGATTCGGCGTCAGCGTCGTCAGTTGTTCCGGTGACACCAATCCCATGTCAATCGCCTGTTGACCAATCCGTTTAATATTCAATCCTTGACCATCATCTTTCACCTCTATAATGGTTTGACTGCCTTGGTGATAGGCGCGAATCTCAATTTGCCCAACCTCCGGTTTCCCCTGCTGACGCCTTACCTCTGGCAATTCAATCCCATGGTCAAAAGCATTGCGAAGTAAATGCATTAGCGGATCATAGAGTTTTTCTAAAGCCGCTTTATCTACCAGAACATTCGTCCCATTCAGTTTCAAATTAACCGATTTTTCATACCGCGTAGACAAATCTCGGATCACACGCGGATAACGGTTGAGAACTTCACCCAAGGGCAACATCCGCGCCCACATCAACTCATCCCGTAAACTGGTCAGCATTTGCCGTTGCTGTTCCAGAGTTTGATCCGATTGCTTGGCAAATAGGGCGACATCATCCACCGATTCTTCCACCTGCACCATATCTTCAATCAGTTGTTGCAGTCGGGAGTTGAGGATACTATAGTTATCTAATTCCAGGGAATCAAACTCTTCGGTGCGACTGACAAACTCCGTCAATTGATTCAGCAGGGCGATGTTGATCTGGGGGTTATAACGTTCAGGTGAAATCAGCATCTTGTCCGAGAGTTCCCGCAAATGATTCACCATGGCTTGCACCCGGCTAAATCGTTCTAATAACTCTCGCACAGATCGTTGTAGTTGCTGGTGTTGCAGGGATAACCCATTCCGGTTAATCGCTAACTCACCCACCAGATTATTCATGCGTTCTAGTCGTTCCGAGTCAACCCGTACCGATAGGTGAGGCGTCGCCGCTTCTTGTTTAGATTTAGAACGTTTCGGCGATACTGATTCAGGTTCTTGGTTCTCGGATGTGGGTTGAGCAGATGGATGAGTAGCAGAGAGTTCACTCGAACCCGATTGAGAGGGAACCAAGTTACTGGAGGTAACAGTGGGAGTTGTGTCATTATTTACCGCAGGTGCAGGTAAATCTTCAACTTCCGGCAATTCCTCATACACTTGCCCAATGGATGCGATCGCTTCTTCCAGGGTTTCTGGTGCAGGTATACTTAGACTCGATGCCGACGCTGCTGTTAATTCCTCTTCTGGTTCGGGTTCTACTACGACTTCTACTTCTACTTCTACTTCTACTTCTTCTTCTTCTTCCTGACTGGTGTCGGCTTCTATCTCCCCAAAAACATCTTCCAACGAGGGAACCCCCGCTTCTAAATCGGCTAAAAGCGGTTCGGTATCAGGATCTAAGAAAGAAGTAGACAGCGACTCTTCGGATGCTGGAAAACCTAACCCCCCAGCCCCCTTCCCTGCAAGGGAAGGGGTCTCAATACTACCCGGATAAGCTTTAAATTTAAATTCTGCTTCCCCAGCTTCCCCAGCTCCCCCAGCTTCCCCTGCTTCTCTATTCCTTGCAGGAGGGGTCTCATCAGCCACACCTGCTAAAGCCATTAACTGAGGCGATGGTGTACCACCTTGGCTGCGATCGCCATTTAACACTGCCAGTCTGCCTGCATCAAAATCAGCCAGGGCAACTTGAGTAATCTCTAACGCCTTGTCTGGGTGGGCATTTAGCGCCGTAATTGCCGTGTTTGCGATCGCGCCAAATCCGGGTAGATTTAAAAATTCGGCAAACCCAGCAAATACATCCGCTTGCGCCCGTAGTTCTCCGGCTACCGGATGATGATCTGGATCTGCCACAACTTGAGACAGTAATTCCAATCCTTGTTCCACATCCACTTCAAAGATGGATAATGCCATATCCACCCCTAATTCTGATGAACTCGGGATAAAATTATCTGCCTGAGTTAAAGCATCGCCTAACCTAGCTTCAATCTGTTCAAAAATCGGTTCAGCAATAGCTAAGGCTTGCTCTTGATCAAACTGATTGGTGGCAATTTGCTCCATCAATGGCAGACGCAAACAGTCATACGCTTGCAGCAATTGACTCTCTAAGTCTGTATCAATTTCAACAGTTTTGTTGTAGAGTGCCTTAAAAATATTTTCTAGGCGATGAGCGATAGTCTTAATCGCCTCCAATTCTACACTCGCTGAACCTCCTTTTAATGAATGAGCTGCTCGCATCATTCCATGGACATTTGCCGTGCTCCGATCCTGGCGCAGGTTAAGCAGCCCTGCTTCAATATTTTGTAGAAGTTCCGGTGCTTCTTCAATAAAGAATTGATAGGCTTGATCGCGAATATCGGGGTTGAGTGCCATTTGTCATTCGTCCTTTGTCATTTGTCATTCGTCATTTGTCATTTGTCATTTGTCATTCGTCATTTGTCATTCGTCATTTGTCATTTGTCATTCGTCATTTGTCCTTTGTCATTCGTCATGTTTCTCCTGTAGGGGCGCAAGGCTTGCGCCCAATTTATAGCGCTACGTGCTAGGCAATAGGCAACACCTCGGCTTCCCCAGCTTCCCCAGTTTCCAGACGTTCCACCGGAACGTCTCTACAACCCCAGTTCCCCCAGCTTTTAACGCTTAAGTTGACACCAATGTCGCCCCTACACGATGAGTCCAAACTGTTAATAACATGAATGAACAAATGACCAATGACCAATGACCAATGACCAATGACTGATAGTTACTTCAACTTAAACTGACCCACGTCAGCTTGGAGGGCTTGGGCAACGCTTCGTAGTTGTTCAAACGAGGACGAAACCAAACCCGCTTCTTGTGAGGTTCGGGCAGCAATGTCTGCCACATTGGTCATCGTTTGGGTCACATCTTCAGAGGCTCGGGATTGAACAACTGTGGCGTTGGCAATCGCTTCAACCAATTGGTTAATCTGGTTAGAAGCTGTGGCAATTTTGTTCAGAGAGGCACGAGTTTCGTCCACTAATTTTGTACCCGTGACCACCTGTTCTGTCCCTGCTTCCATCGCCGCAACCACTTCATTCGTTTCCCCTTGAATCGCCGCCACCAGTTTTTCAATTTCTGCTGTCGCTTCTGCCGATTGCCGCGCCAAGGCACGTACTTCGTCCGCAACCACCGCGAACCCTCGTCCTTCTTCTCCGGCGCGGGCTGCCTCAATGGAGGCGTTCAGCGCAAGTAGGTTGGTTTGGGCGGCAAAGGTGCTAATCAGGTTAACAACGGTGGAAATCTTTTGGGATGATTCACCCAAGTGTTTGACTTTTTTCGCTGTTTCTGCTACAGTTTCACGAATTGCTAGAATCCCTTCAACTGTCCGGTTCATGTTGTCGTCCCCTTCTGCCACAGTCTGAGAGGCTTCTTGCACTGCAATTTCCGCTTGTTCAGCGTGGGCGGCAACCATGCGTACTGTTTCTGCCATTTCTTGGGCACGGCTAAGAGCGTAGGAAATTTGCTCGGCTTGCATCAAGGCTTCTTGGGATAGGGATTGAACCGCCACTTCGTTGCTGCTTGTGGTTGTTGCCACCTGAGTCGCCGCTTTTTGCACCTGTTCGACAATCTTGCGTAAGTTTCCTACCGTGGCGTTGTACGAGTCAGCGACTGTACCAATTTCATCAGCAGTTACTCGCGCCCGAATGGTTAAGTCACCTTTACTAATCGGGTCTACTTCCTTCAGGAGTTCTAAAGCGCGTTGTTGTAAGCCTTCTTTCAACTCCCGTTGTTCTTGCGCCAGTTTGTCGGTAGTTTCTAGGAGCATTACTCGGTCGATTACCAGTCCAATCTGACCCCCTAACTGTTTAAAGAAGTTGACTTCTGCCGTTTGCCATTCACGGGGAACCGAACATTGGTGCGCCATGATCAACGCGAAGGGTTGACCTTCGTGGAGAATTGGCACTTCTAAGTTGGCTTTGACACCCAAACGTGCCATTAATTTTTGTTCCTCTGGTACTAAATCCGCTTCAAAGACATGATTGGTAGCGACAACACGGGCTTCTTTATACGTCTGGCGTCGTTCCTCAGACAGAGTGAGTTCTTCCATCTTGTCATTCAGGCTACGGGGCCAACCCATTGCCACCGATTCAGCCGCCACATAGCTGCTACCATCGGGGTTAAATTGGAAGATCATCACCCGTTCAGCCTTAAGGATTTTACGGGTTTCCTCAACCGCTTTCTGAAACAGATCCCGGATTTCCTGGGATTTCAAGGTGCGAGAACCTGTAATATCTGCCAGTAAACGGGCTTGTTCGGCAGCGAGTTCTTGTTCTTGAATAAATACCTCTAACTGACCCGCCATATCGTTAATGTTTGCACCCAGAGTCGCCAGTTCGTCCTCTCCTTTAACCTGCAAGCGAGTATCCAAGTCACCTTGACCAATTTTTGACACCGCACCGGCTGCATCCACAATCGGTCGGGTAGCGTTCCCAGCCACGAACGTCGCAACTGCACCAACCATTAAGGCGGCACCACCGGTCCCTAAGCCCAGAGTCCAGAGCATATTCCGTTGCGGTGCAAACGCCACATCAGTGGGACGGACAATAATCAGCGCCCAGTTCAGGTTATACAGTTCAGCCAGTTCTTCTGTGGGAGAGTAAGTAATAACGTCTTCCCGTCCAGTTCGCTGTTCAACAATGGTCAGGACGTTTTCCTGGTTTTGTTGAACTTGACTATACATCGTGGGAAACTTTTCCTCGAATGTTTCACCAATATCATTAGGATCGTCTGAAGCCACCACGTTACCTGACGAATCAATCAGGTGAAATTCTTGTTGTCGGTCTTTGGTTACACCGAAAATTCCATTCACTCGTTCCATCGGCTCACGGGTGCGGATAACACCAATGGTTTTACCTGTCACGGAATCCTTAATCGGTGCGGTTATATAGATACCGTACCTGTCAGTCGTTTCAGAGAGCCGTGGTTCCGTGATGTAGACCTGATTCGTTCTCAATACTTCTTGAAAATAGTCTCGGTCAGAGTGATTTTCGAGAATTTCTCCAGAGTCCGATTGGGCAATAACGTTACCCTGAAGGTCAAACACACCAATACTGTCGTAACTTTCGTACAGTTTCTCATAGGCATTGAGCAGACGTTCCTTTTCTTCCTTGGGTGTAATCTTCGCAATTTCAGCATTATTCAACACCGGAAGTTGTGCCATGACTTGAATGTCACTGTAGCGTTCTGCCATGAACCCATCTAATTTGTCTTCCAAGTCAAGTGTGTTCGTTTGTTCGTTACTCACCACTTGGTCATACATCCCGCCACTGGCTGTGAAGTATGCAGTCGCACCCACCGCCAATACGGGTAATGTTCCAATCGCTAGGGCTAAACCAATTGCTTTACTTCGCAGACTAGACCCGAACCCGCGACGGTTTGAGGGCTGTTCTGGCGCTTTTCCCATTGCCTCAAGTGACGACAATTTGGGTAGAGATTGATCAGCAGTCCCAGACGTTCGATAAGGCATCGATGGGGGATAGTCACTCGAATAGGTTTGAGCCTCAATCGGCAAATTCTTTGAGTAAGAACCGCGACCATTGGTATCGTGATGGGAACCCGGTTTGGGAGAAAGTCTAGTCATGGATCGAACCTCTTTAATACAAAATACGGAGGAGTTGGCAAATTGCTCAAAACTGGACTTACTCGAGTCCATGTCCTACGATTTGCCTCCTAACCTATTTCCATTGGCAGGGGGTTCTACGATAATGGGATATGGAATCGTATAAGCTTTTGGGTAGAAATCTAACTGCAACTAAATGCGAGGCAGTTTTATTCAAGAATCAGTCGTGTAAATCCAGTTCACTAAAACAACAACACGTTAATCGTGGAAATGTAGACCACCCTGATTCAGAATTGATGAGTTAGAACGAAAACTGGGAAAACTTAAAACTTGGTCAGGGCAGGTTTAGGTCTAATAATGGACTCCCTTCACCCCTTAAATAGATAGCTTGGGCATTGATGCAATAATCGCATTTCCATCAACAATCACGAGCATTTCACCATTATTTTTCAACCAGTACCCCCGCAAGAAAGGCACTAATTCCGGAGTCACACTAGCGGAGGGAGGAGATTGAATCCAATCAGCATTACACCATTCAATATCTTCAACTCGGTTGACCACAAGTCCTAACATTTCGCTGTTGGCTTGGGTGGAGGTTGACGATTTGGTTTTGGCTTGCAGCACAATTGCCGTATACGCTGAACTATTAGCCGCCTGTTGATACCAGGGTGTAAGTCCCACTAAATGACCTAAATCAACCATCCATAAGACTTCACCCCGCCAATTGTAAGCCCCCATCACCCAACCTGGCATTTGAAAAATTGGGACAATTTGACCTCTAGGAATGGTTAATACTTCAGTGAGTTGATGAATGGGTAATAAAGCGGTGGTATCGGGTAACAAATGAAAGCGTAAAAACTGTTCATTTGCTTGGGTAAGAGAACCCGACAATTGTTCTTGGGTTGGGGTAGTGGGTAAGGAAGGATTTGAGCTGAGTAAAACGTTGGACATTGATATTCTCTACAAGTTAGGTAGTGTGAGTATCTGACTCATGGACTTCTCTAGGCGAGAAAGATAGTTACGCTTGGCGTAGGTTTTGCCAATGCATCGCTGTTGCTAAAATGAGATACTCCTACTTTCTCTCGTTGATCAGGCTCGAATTAACTGTTTCACTGTACGTAAAAGTTCTGCCTGATCAATCGGTTTACCAATGTAGGCATCGGCACCTTGTTTCATCCCCCAAAATTTATCCATTTCGCCACTTTTGGTCGAGCAAATAACCACAGGGATGCTTTTGGTATTAGCGGCGTCTTTAATGTCACGGCAAACTTCAAATCCACTCCGACCGGGTAACACAACATCCAGAACAATTACATCAGGTTTTTCGCTGCTAAGTTTGGCAAGTGCTTCTTCACCACTGTCAGCCGTTATAACTTTGATCCCATCTTCCTGTAAGCAGCGCTTGATAATTTGCAAATCTGTCAGGCAATCTTCAACGACTAAAGCAGTCCCCATAGTCTTGACCTCATGAAAAAATGAATGGGATTTGGTGAGTCTAGATTAATCATTAGGGTTTGGATTATTTTTCGGTATATCTCAGGGTTAACTTCCACTCAATCCAGTAATGACCAATCTAGACCGAATGGACATTAAGCCGATCTCAGCGTCAATTGTTTGACGGTACGCAGCAACTCATCTTGATCAACGGGTTTAGAGAGATAGGCATCAGCACCTTGTTTCATCCCCCAAAACTTATCCATCTCACCGCCTTTAGTTGAGCAAATCACAATCGGGATTTTGCGGGTATTAGCAGCGGCTTTTAAATCACGACAGATTTCAAACCCACTGAGTCCGGGAAGCACAACGTCTAGAACAATCACATCAGGTTTGTGGTTATTCAGTTTTTCTAGGGCGGCTTCACCACTGTCAGCAGTCAATACGTTGATACCTCCTTGCTGTAGACAATTAATGATAATTTGCATGTCGGTGGCAGAATCTTCAACAACTAGGGCAGTTCCCATGATATTTACCTCGCGTAAAATAAGAATGGATGGTTTTGATTGAATTTTCGTTGTTAGTCAGTGATTTTCACCTAAAACCACTGACTAGTGATCAACAACATTCTGCTTAAGATGCTTGCTGATAACATTAAGTACAGTTCCCGCATCAATGGGTTTATTCAAGAAATCAGATGCACCCACTAATTTGGCTCGAACGCGATCGACAATGCCATCTTTTCCGGTCAAAATCATAATCGGCGTATCGCGAAATGCTTGCAATTTGCGTAATTTGGCGCAAATCTCATAGCCATTAGTATTCGGCATCACCAAATCGAGAAAGATTAAGTCAGGTTTACGAGAAATCAAAAGCGCGATCGCACGCAAGCCATCGTCGATAACCAGCGATCGATAACCACTGGCGTTGAGGAGTTTTTCCATGGTGTTGCAAACCAAGGGACTGTCATCCACACAAGCAATCAGTGGCTGGGTGGATTGGGTGGTAGTGGATGGATTTTCTGAACTCTCTTGCTTGACGGGACTCGGGAAATCAGGGATACAAATCAACTCCACTAATCCCCAGCGAATATAAGGCAACAGAGAACGAGTCACTTGCAAGACATCCCGCTTCATCTGCACCGCCACATCCCGCAATGTATGTTTCCCGTCCAAAAGTTTGCTTAGGATGTGGTAAACCGCCTCTGACGTCCGGGCTTCCAAGGCTTTGGGATGTTTAATCACCGGAGCCAGGTTGGGAGAATAGTCTGCCACTAAATCATGATGCCAAGCCTGCCATAACTGATTAGCTTCTGCGATCGCTTCTTCTACATCAATGACCGGAAGTTCGGTGGATAACGTATTATCTTGTTTAATTTGGTAGGTGGTTTGCTGGGCGTGGGCGATATCAAACAAGACTTCCGTGATCACCGATTTAATCAGATGAGTGATTTGTTCATGGGTGATTTTCTGTTGCTTTGCCCATACACTCAACAGGTGATATTGCCAACAGGTTTTACAATTGGCTTGATTAAATCCTGTTAAATCACGCTGTATGGCTAAGCGATCTAATTTTAACTGGGGACTATGGGCAGCTACATTTCTCAGCCACTGTCTCACCGGATGAGTGCCGCCTGTGGCATACATCAGAGAACCTTGGTATAGATAAAACACCCATTTTTGGTCGTCTGGACTTGTCAATATCAGATGACCGCTAAACCGAATCCGTTTTAATGTTTGAATAAATTGAACTTGCTTAGATGCTGTAAACAAGCTGAAAGACACATTCGGTTTGATTGATTTAACGGTCATGACGACACCATGTTTTTGACGAACTAACAGATATAATACTACTCGGCTAAACCCTATTCAGTATTTCTAATGCTCCTGATTCATTTCTATTTAATTAATAACACTATAAAGATGGTGTTGTGGGTAAAAACCTAAGACTTTTATAAAAACTTTTTTTCTTTCCCAATAGAAGAAAAACATCATACAATATTTTTTCGTATTACATCTATTTATTTACTTTAGTGATTAAATAATAGTTGATTGGTTTACACCTAAAACAAATGGATTAAATCTAAGAATATGTCGTATTAAAACGTATTACGGTTTCGCTCAAACAGGATAAAAGGAGATGAAAGTGGCAAAATTAAAATGTAAAGTTTTGTCTACTGTATGACAACGATTGCAAAGATTCGATGAAGCGATGAAACCAATCCTGACGAGCCAATCACCTTGGCGTTTAATCCCTCCCCTATGCCTCTCCGGACAGCTTCAGATGGCAATTGACCAATGGCTTCTAGAACAACGTACCGGCGAGCGGGGAGGCAATATCCAGACGTGCCATGGCACGTCTGGATATACAGGTGCTAAAAATTCTCCAGTTCTGCGGTTTTACACTTGGGAATCCGCCACAATTTCCCTAGGGTACCATCAATGTCGTTGGTCTCCGACTTGGCAAAATCTGACCTGGAAGGGAAAACCGATTCCCTTAGTTCGACGTCCGACGGGAGGACGCGCTGTGCTACACCAAGGTGATTTAACGTATATGGTGGTGACTTCAGGACTCAGTAACAAACGCCTGGAAGCCTATCAGCAGATTTGTAAATTTTTGATTCAGGGATGGCGATCGCTCGGCGTCGATTTGCACTATGGTAAGGCGGGACGAGAGTATCGCCACAATCCCAATTGTTTCGCCACAGCCACAGGTGCAGATTTGGTCACAACTGAAGGGAACAAACTGATTGGCAGCGCCCAGTTGCGACGTGGCGACGCTATATTACAACATGGTTCGATGCGCTTAGAGCCAGATGCTCAGTTATTTGCTCAGGTGTTTGGTGAACACTCTGCTGTAAATTTACCTCTGACTCAGCGAGGGGATAATTTAAGGCAAACGGTGATTGAAGCATTAACCCAAGCCGCAGTTGATTGTTTTGGTGTGGAGTTTGTTGTACAACCGTTATCCGATCAGGAGTGGCAAGAAATTTTAGCGAATGTAGAGACGTAGCATGCTACGTCTGGGAGCGGAGGAGCTTTCTGATTGCGGCGCGGATTATCCCGAAGCTCACGCGATCGCACTCCGTCGTTACCGAGGCTTTATGCTTGAGTTAGCCTGTCTTGATCAACTCCCCCAACGGTGGGGAAAGTGGGTTGCCCAAATTGAGCGGTTAGGTTGACACCTTGCTCCCTACCTTCTGCCTGGTTGGTGAGCCTGTCGAACCACTGCCTTCTGTTTGCGGTTATCCCCCTCAACATTTCACAATTTTCTGTATTAAATACTACGTAATGGTGATCTTTTTTGATTTTATTCGTGGTATTTTTAAATTAGAGTCCATACCAGAAGTAAAACCCAAGGAATGTTCACCATGAACAAAAAACTCCAAAAACAGGCAAAAGAAGCCGCTGCGACCCATCGCCAAAGCTTGCAAAAGAACTTGCAACATCGTATAGAAGTCGCTAGAGCCAATGGCAATGATGCTTTGGTTCGTCAGCTAGAAGCCGAAGCCAGCTATTTGAAACTCAGCTAAGTTATCGGTGAGGAGGGCGGGTTTTGTTGATCAGTTATCGGTGACAAGTTAAGTTAGTGGCTAAACCCGCCCCTACAATGGTGGCTAAACCCGCCCCTAACACTCGTTCTTCAATACCCACGCATCGTAATCGGAACGGGAGTGAACCGACTCAAAGCCTTGACGCACGATCCCTTCATCCCCTCGCGCGATCGCACCAAACCGGGCGGATATATCCAGCCGTTCTTGGACAATGCAGGAACCTGTAGAATTGACAAAATAATTAATCCCGAAGCGATCGCGATATCCTACCATTGTGGTTTGAATTCGCGGATCATATTCTAGTAATAGGCGATTATACTCGGCGATTAACTGACGCTTTTCTAACAGAGATAAACCACGAGGATCGCGACCCAGTTCCACCGCCACATAATCTTGAATTGGTTCCAGTGGTGCTAAACTTGTGGTGTCTTTCCCCACTAACCGCGCTTGGGAAATCGCCGCTTCAATGCGATCTTCCAACTCCGCCAACCCATTAAACGTGACCAAACTCCATCCCCCTTGATGACAAGCGCGAATTCCCCCCGCTAAACTCAAGCTACGGTCTACCGCATCCAGTTGTTCTCCCCGAAACGATATCGCCGTTTGCTCACTTTGCTCCACCCGAATTTCCACATAATCAACGGCGTCCCGATACGGTGCGATCGCCCGTTGCAATTGTTCCTGCATGACTATCTCCACGGGTTTAACTCTCTTGGTTAGGGTTTGGCTGAGACGAATCTAGATTGACTCGAAACATTGGTTAACAAATTGCTCTCTAGTCAGTCTACAACGTTTCCCGGTAAGATTGCTCTGCCCCCTCCAACGCAACTGTCCGCACAGTTCCTCAATGCGTCCTGATTCCTGCCATTCCAGAACCAAGAGGTTAATCTGAGTAGCTTAACCAGTTTTTAGGGCTGACACATCTTTCTTTTCAAATGCATCAGCCCCTCAATCTAGTCAACTCAACTTTTTCTAGAGACAGCCTCTAGGCAGAAAGCCAACCTATCGCGCTAGAGTCATTGGTTGAGTCTCTGGCATAGACAATTCCGGTTCAACTCCCTCAAGAGTATTGAGCATAATCTGGTGCAAGTTTTCCGCCCATGTATCCCAGTTTAAGCGCGTGTCATACTCTTGCCGGGACAATCGTACTAACTGTTCATAGACATCTTTATTGGCAAAGTTAGTCGCTATCAAATCAGCATATTCATGACTCGATGCAGAGACGGGTAGCATATAACCATTCTGTCCATTCTTCACAATCGTGGAGATTCCACCAACATCACTTGTGATTACCGGAATACCATAAGCATTGGCTTCAGCAAACACAAGTGGCGAACAGTCAGCCCGGGTAGGGGAGATTAAGAAATGCGATTCTAACAGAAGATTATTGTATTTTTCCTGCTGTTGAGGAACATTTTTATTCAAGAAAGGAATGATGGTTAATCTTTCATGCTGAATCTCGGCTGGAGGAACCGTTCCCACCATGATTAGCTCTGCATCTATTCCCATATTGAGCAGGGAAACAAGAGTTTGAAAAGCAATATCTGCACCTTTTCTCTGCCAATTTTTACCGATGAACAACAAACGACACCTTTGATGCCGATACTTCTGTCGGGTTTCACTTACGTCCGGAACAGTATCTAAATTTGCGCCGAAGGGGACAACGTTAATCTTATTCGGGGCTGCACCATACTCTAAAACAGCAGAATTTGCAGCCCATTCCGAAGAATAGACGATTCTGTTAGCTTTCGATAGCACTGCCAGCTCCATGTTGGAAGCTGACAAAAAATCTTCTTCCGTCAAGAAAAACTTATAAGTTTCGTGGAGTAGTTTTGGGGTTGCATCTGACAAGAAAACAATCGGTATATCTGTTTCCAAAAAACTTAATTCTTTTGAGGCAACAGGAGCAAAAATCAAATCACAGGACGTACTTTTTAGCTGTCTTTTAACTACGGCAATAAATTTCTCATATTGCTCACCTAGGTGAGAATTTTTGAGTCTGAAAAATCCTACTTTCTCGGCATAGCTTAAAAGTTTACGCCATTGAAAATATCTTCGAGGCAATCCTAAGTTAACTAGCTTAATCTTCTGTTTACTTAAGGCTTTATGCATATAGTACAGTGCGCCTGAGAAAGAATTTTTATCAAAATAGTTGTTTACCGAAAAAAATCCAACACGTATTGGCTGCATCACTGACATCCTTACTTACCCACAAAACAATAGTTGATCATTAGATTATCAACTTAAAGCAAAATTCGCTTATCTCTGCACTTCTTCAATCATTTTATCTTTATGTTCTTTTATCTTTATGTTCTCTTATTTATAAGATATTCCCAGGTCATCCTTAATCCTTCTTGGAAATCTACTTTTGTTGTCCAATCATATATCTCCTTGGCTAATTTATTTGATAGAATATTTACTTTAACATCTCCGTGACGAGCAGGAACAAATTCTTTCTGAATCATCTTTCCAGAAATTTTTTCAACAGCTTCAACAACTTCCATAACGCTATGACCAAAGCCTGAGGAAATATTAACAATAGAAGAACCGGATCTCTCTGATGCTCTTATTAAAGCATCAACTACATCACTTATGTATAAGTAATCTCTAACCGTTTCACCTTGACCATATATCTTGAGAACTCGATTATAATATGCACAGCCCATAGCAACAGCGATTATTCCTTGCGTCCCTAAGAGCTTTTGTCCGAAACCAAAAGGGTTTGATATTCTCAACACATTAATGTCTAACTCTGTTGATCGAGCATAGAAATTAAGATAATTTTCAATAGTTAATTTACTCTGCCCATAAGCCGATTTGGGTCGAAGAGGATGCTCTTCAGTAATAGGAATTGTTTTAGGTTCACCATAGATTGTTCCTCCAGATGAAGCATAAACAATTTTTTTAACTCCACTAGCCAGACAGATTTCAACTAAGCGTATGGTTGGCAGTAGATTTGAAAAGATATCATAAACACTACTTTCCATTTGTGTTCCCGGGAAAGTCGTTGAGATCAAATGAAAAACTGTATCTATCCCTTTGACTGCTCTCCGAAGCGCTACATCGTCCAGGAAATCTCCATAGACAATATCTAGGCTTCCTAAAATATCTACTAGGTTGACAAGAGAAGAGCTTGCCCGTGTAAAAATTCTGGGCTTACTTCCTCTACCAACCAATTCTCTTGCCAGATTTCCTCCGATAAAGCCAGCTCCTCCCACAATTAGATGTTTTGCCATCTGTATTCTATTGTTTATCTTCAAACTTTATGCTACTTTGTTTATAGATACAATATTGTATGCTTATAGCTAGGGGTTCATTGTTTAACTTAAACGAGTCATTTCACATTTGTCAAGTATCGCATTAGACAAAATACAACAAATGAAGAAAAATCCTGTCATCGCCATCGGGCTGGATGCCGCCGAGCCATCTCTACTCGAAAAGTGGATGTCTCAAGGATATCTGAAAACGTTGTCTCATCTGCGCCAGCAGGGAGTATACGGGCGTTTGCAGAATTTTCGGGATTCTAATGTAGAGACAGCCTGGACAACCTTTGCCACGGGTTGTTCACCTCAAAAAACTGGCTTTTGGGCACAAATGGTGTTTCGCGAAGGGACTTACAACTTTGAAACCCGTGCCGCTTATGATTTTCAGGAGTATCCCCCCTTTTACGCATTGGGTGAAGACTATCGGGTAGCTACCTTCGATGTTCCCCAAGTGCGGCTGACTGATAAGATCAACGGGTTACAGGTGGCAGCTTGGGGGGCGCACTCTCCTCAAGTCGAGAGTGGCTCCTTACCGGAATCACTGTTCCAGGAGTTGATTGACAAGCATGGCGCCAGCCCAGCCCTCCACAAAGACTACGCCGTTTGTCTTGATTTGAAGAGTACTCTTAAAGTGGCGGAACGATTGCACACTGGGATGGCTCGACGCTCGGCAACTTGTCAGGATTATTTGCCCCCAATGCTATTACCTCTTTATCCAGATTCGGGACTTTAGACGAGGTTATTGCTGGTAGTCCTAGAGACATGGCGACTATTACAGGAGATAGGGGGAATATCTTGGACGTTCATTTTACTAATCGATCGTCAATAGATCCGTTGCGCGTGATTACTGTAGCAACTCCTGTTCCTGAACCATTAACCATTCTGGGTACAGGTACAGCTCTAGGAATAGCTCCTTTGCTTAAAAGAGCATACTCGAAAAAACAGAATAAAAAACAAAAAGATGACTAATTCGGTATCTGATTAATAGGTGATAGTAGCCTATATGTGACTGCACCAACAGTATCTAAATATACATTCCTCTCAGATTAAGAACTGGGAGGGTGTCTGCTTTTGAGCCTATTCTCAGCATTGGGCATAAGACATATTTTTGTCAAAGCATACAATGTCAAATCTGTACAGGAAGTTTTCTACCAACGGATTCGTACTCAGTCCTATAATAGAAGCTATGAAGACACTGTTGATCAATACAGAGATATTCAAATGATGAAACGATTGATTAAAGGGGTAGTCTATCCAGTTATTAAGTCGCGACCTGACTTCTTGATAATCGGAGCGCAGAAGGCAGGAACCACTTCATTGTATCGCTACCTAAGTCAACATCCTCAAATTTTGGAGAACAAGACATGGAAAGAAATTCGTTACTTTGACCTACCGGAAAACTATAGTCAGGGCTGGGGTTGGTATTTAGGACATTTTCCATCAAAAGTTCGCAAGGGGAATAAACTGACCTGTGATGCATCACCCAGTTATCTCTATTTCAAACATATTCCTCAGCTCATCAAACAAGATTTAGAAAATATTAAAATGATTGCCGTTTTGAGGGAGCCTGTTTCCCGGGCTTATTCAGCGTGGCAAATGTATCATAGTTTTTCCGATAATCCCAACCAGAGCTTGAGAGCAATAGCAGATACAAGAAGTTTTGCCCAGGCAATTGAGCAAGAACTCAATCCTGAATCAAACACAGCCCATTATCCTTATGATTATATCGACAGGGGGAAATATGTAGAACAGCTAGAAAATTACTATAAGTATTTTGATAAAAATCAAATTCTCATTTTGAATGTGGATCAGTTTCGTAAGGATTTGGCTTCAACGCTCAATAGTGTGTGCCGTTTTTTAGAGATTGAGGATTTTCCCCAAGAAAAGATTCGTCAATTTCAAGAGAAAAAGCATAATGTTGGGAAATATAAATTTAATAAAACTCAGGCGGATAAAGAAAAAATGGAATTTTTGAAGACTTATTTTAATTATTTTAACGAGAAACTTTATAAAATTTTAGATATTCGTTATGATTGGTAATTGTAAATCGCCATAATATATAAATTTTGCTTCTTAGAAGTCACTTAATCAAATAATCAGGCTTGCAGACAGTGATAGTCTAGGATAGAAGCCGATTTGTACCTGACATCGCACTCAGTTGAAGTTGGCATCACCTAGATTTAGGTGGCTATACTTGATAACAGCAGCACTAAACCCACTCACACCTGTAGGTCTACCGATAAGAATATGTCTTTCAGATTTCTATTAAGGGATGCCTGGAAAGCGTGGCATCGCCATAGCGGTTGGATGGCTTGGAATTTATTTCTGGCGTTTATCCCCTTAGCTTTAAGCGTTTGGCTCTTTCGCCGCTCATCTGGCTCTCGTAACCTTTTATGGTGGGTGGGTTTCATTGTTTTCATGGCGTTCTTACCCAATGCGCCTTATCTGTTGACGGATATCATCCACCTGATTGATGCGGTACGCCGTGACTATTCCGTTTGGGTGATTACTTTAGTCTTAATTCCACAACATCTTAGCGTTATTCTACTGGGCTTTGAAGCTTACGTTATCTCGTTAATTAATTTAGGACACTATTTACAAAAGCAAGGCATGGGTAAATTAACTCTTCCGGCTGAACTGATTACTCATGCTCTCTGTGCCGTTGGTATCTATTTAGGACGATTCCTCCGATTTAATAGTTGGGATTTAGTTACACAACCTGAGGATTTAGCCCAAACAATTGTGGATGACTTAACTGCCAAACGTCCCTTGTTGGTCATGTTTGTCACCTTTATCGTGTTGGCAGTATTGTATTGGGTGATGAAACAAATCACGCTGGGACTCATTCTCAAAATGCGTTATCGAAAATTTCTCCACGAATCCGATTAGATTCAGTCTTAAACCGTTTAGTATAGAGAGTGCAAGACCTAAATTACTCTGACAATCTCTACCGTTAACTTTTATTGTGCCTACCTACTTACTCCTGGAAAGTAAAATATGACAGAAATTTTACCTGCTGCTCAAGAAGTCACCATAGGCAAGGCAGTGAATTTGCTAGGGAAAGGCGATGTCGTTGTTTTCCCAACCGATACGATTTATGGAATTGGAGCCAGTATTGCCCAAGAATCAGGCATTAAAAAGATTTTTGAGGTGAAATCGCGATCGCCAAACAAACCCCTAATCATTTATGTCGCCGATTTTGAACAACTGCAACAAGTAACTCAAGGCATTCCTGAAAGTACCATCAAGTCGCTCCGTAAAATTTGGCCCGGGGCAATGTCTGGCATTTTCCCTAAGACTGAAATTGTCCCATCATTTGTCACATCAGGAAAAGACACAGTCGCCGTAAGAATCCCTAACCACCCCCTTTGTTTGGAATTGGTGCGTCAGGTTGGTGCTCCCCTAGCGGTAACCAGCGCGAATGTATCCGGGATGGAGACGCAAAAAACAGCCCCGGAAGTCGCGGCGCAATTGGGAGAGCGAGTTCCATTGGTTCTGGATGGAGGACCAAACCCCGAACAACAGCCTTCTACCCTGGTTGATTTTACAGAGTCACCGGCTCGGCTATTGCGCGAGGGCGCTTGGTCTTTCTCAAAACTTCGCCAAGCCATTCCCGATTTGCAACCTATCCCTGAAAGCTGAGATTTGTCTGAAGCAGCCGCCACTGGCTATGAAAATAGTCTCGCTCTACTGAACAGTAGCGTAAATGGCGGCGCTGATTTTGGATTGCGATCGCAGTGCGCCCGTGTAGGATACGATGGTTGTCAAACATGACCAGATCTCCGGGTTGCAGACCTTGTTTCAGGTAGTATCTTGGATCAGTATAGAGCTGCATCAGCTTTCCATAAGCGGCATAAAATGGCTCGATAATCTCCTCTGACAAGTCCAAGGGAGCAGGAAATAGATTGCTAATCCGAACTTGCTGCAAATGACCCGAACTATCTAGGCAAAAAACCGGACTACTGAAGTGCATATCGATGCGATCGCGATAATATTTTCGGAAAGAAACCTCGTAACGGCAAAGTAGATCGAACGCCTCCCTATTCTCCTGACGTAGCACTTCTGCTATTTGAAAACCATCCACAAAAATAGACTGACCGCTGCCATCGTTGTTTGCCATTAAACAGTGGAAAAAAATAATTCCCGGTGGTGCATATTGATAGGCATCATCTGTGTGAGGTATTAGGTCAATTTGGGAGTTGGCAACACTGTTCTGGCTTTCCTCTGGGTCAACAACAATCTCGAATATACGTCCGTAATTGGTTTCCAATAGAGGTCCAAATGACTGGGCAAAGGATTCGAGTTCTCCATTCTTAGGAGGCACGTTTCGGACAAAGCAAATCCCGTAATCCCTCAGATATTCTAACAGTTGCAACCGACCTGCATCCCCAGTTTTGACTTCTTCATAAGTAATTTGCGGCAGGTTAGTTACAATCTGGCTATCCCAAAGAATCGGTCGATACTGGCGATGCTTCCTCTCCGTAGCCGAATAGCAATGCTGTCGCAACCAGCGAGCATGATAAATGCTTTTGTGACCGTCAGGTTTCCATCGTATTTCCACTGTGTTTCCACTATCCCAATGAACTGACAGGGGTTCTATATCGATGGGAACATCAACGATCCGAAAACGCTTTTCTCCATGTCTGGGGTCACCACAAGCCGAACAATAACAGTTATCCCGCAGCCAAATATAGTGGAAGGTACTGCGATGACCATCAGCCCAATCAAGGAAAAGTTTTCTTCTATCTTGCTGAATTTCAGAGATTTGGTATTGTTGAGATTGACTGCTCATAGCAACATTTTAGACTAGATTACTCATGGTGCGAGCGAGTAGGGTGCCGTTAGCCAAGCGTAACCCACCCCAATTCTCAAAAAATTGGTGCGTTACGCTCCACTTTGTTCCGCTAACACACCCTACTGTTGAGATTAAATTAAGATTTAACTGGTGCAATTTAGACTGAAGTGACTTGACTACTCCGGCAAATTCATCATCTGAGTAAAACTTTTATCCCCACCATAAGTCGCACAAGCTTGTTGTAATACCTCACATAGACGTGCTGAAAATTCTAGAGGAGTTTTGAAGCTTTGATTGAGTTCATTAACTAAACAGGCATCCTTGTGAGCTAAGTTTAATGTAAACGCTGGACCCGGATTTCCTTCTAAGATAGAGGGAAGCAATTTTTCTGCGACCCAGCTACTACCTGAACCCGCTTGAATCATGTTCGTAAGTTGTTTAGGATCGATTCCTGCTTCTGCTCCCAAGGATAGGACTTCACCCAGGGCTTTAGTATTAATGAAGCAAAGATAATTAATTAGCAATTTGGAAAGAATGGCATGGGAAAGTGGTCCTACATAATAAATTTGAGAACCAATGGCTTCTAATATTCCCTTAATTTTGGCAAAAGTGTCTTGATTGCCCCCGACAAACATGGAGAGTGTGCCAGTTTCCGCCCCCTTTGCGCCCCCAGAAACCGGTGCGGCAATTGAGTCAACTTCCCGTTCGGATGCAATGGCTGAAATCTTTTCCATAATTTCTATGGAATTGGTTCCAGTATCAAGCCAAATTGTTCCAGGATGGGCATTGGCAATCACTCCAGCATCGCCTAACATCACAGATTCTAACTGTTTTGGTCCTGGTAGACTGGTCATGATCACATCAGCATCACCTGCTACCTCTGGGATAGAATTGCGCCAAACAGCACCTGCTGCGATTAAGGCTTCGGCTTTTGACCGTTGGATGTCATACACTGAAACATTAAATCCTGTTTTGAGCAGATTAGCAACCATCCCACTGCCCATATTACCCAGACCAATAAATCCAATTTTCATGGGAATTTTCTCCTATTTAAGTAGTTTGTCATTTGTCATTTGTCATTTGTCATTTGTCATTTGTCATTTGTCAAAACACTGATTTCACTGATTTATTGTCCTGATGGGGGTAGGGAGGTGAGAGCTTATTCACACACTGATTACACAGAAAAGTTCGTTCTCTCATCAAGACGCGGGTGATTAGGATTTTAACGAAGGTTATTTCGTCATTGGTCAATTAACCTTCGTAGGCTTCATCAGCAATGTTCAACGCATCATCAATAATGGCAAACCCTTCTTCTAACTGCTCCTGATTAATGCAAAGTGGGGGAGACATAAATACCCAATTCCAGCGTAAAAGACCATGTAAACCAAGCTCCCGGAGACGAGCCGCCACTTTACCCATCACCACCATTTCATGGGGTTTAGCATTCCAAGGAGCCATCGGTTCCCGCGTTTCTCGGTTCTTGACGCACTCAATTACTCCATAAAGTCCTAAACTGCGGACATCTCCCACCGATGGATGTTTTGCCTTCATTTCCTGTAACTTTTCTGCCATCTGATTGCCCATAATCCGGCTATTTTCCACCAGATTTTCTTCTTCATAAACCTTCATCGTCGCCAAAGCCGCAGCGCAACCAATGGGATGACTGCCAAAAGTAAGTCCGCAAACAAAGGGGTTGGTTTCAAAATAATCGGCAATGTGCTGGCGTACTATCACCCCACCCATGGGAATATACCCACAGGTAAGTCCTTTTGCCATTGCCATAATATCGGGAACCACCCCATAATGCTCGATCGCAAACATTTTCCCGGTGCGACCAAAGCCGGCTAGCACTTCGTCACAAATCAACAGGATACCATGCTGATCAGCATAGTCCCGCAAGGCTTGCCAATAGCCATCAGGAGGAATAATCACACCATTGAAACCCGTAATAGTTTCCATCAGGATCGCCGCCACGTTTTCGGGTCCCTCAAACTCAATAGTCTGAATAACGTGATCGATATACACTTGGGGATTTCCTGCGGGTGCGTAGCCAAAAGGACAACGGTAGGGATATGGATCATGCACGCGAACAATCCCACTAATTCCCGGTTCGTGAACCAAGCGTCTGGGGTCTCCTCCTGCCGTTGCTGCACCCAAGGTAGCACCATGATAACTGCGATATCGGGTAACTATTTTATGCCGTCCCGTGTACATACGGGCTATTTTAATGGCATTTTCAATGGCTTCAGCCCCACTCAGGGTAAAGAAAGTCTTGGTCAGATCCCCTGGTGTAATTTCCGCTAACTTGGCGGCTGTTGCAGCACGAATTTCTGTGGCAGTACCAGGATGGGCGAACACCAGTTTATCGGCTTGGTCTTTTATGGCTGCAATCACCTTGGGGTGGCTATGACCAATGTTCATATTGACGTACTGACTGGAAAAATCCAGGTACTTTTTGCCGTCTTTATCCCAAAAGTAAACGCCCTCAGCCCGATCCATAACGATGGGATTTTGGATGTTTTTCTGAGGAACCCAGGAAAAAAAGACGTGATCGCGATGGGTTTTAACTATTTCTTGAGCCTTCATGTTCTTTACTTGAAAATACACCACAGGAAGTAGGGTGGGCA
This sequence comes from Coleofasciculus sp. F4-SAH-05, assembly GCF_040222985.1. NCBI lineage: Bacteria > Bacillati > Cyanobacteriota > Cyanophyceae > Coleofasciculales > Coleofasciculaceae > Coleofasciculus > Coleofasciculus sp. F4-SAH-05. Next base: position 39,626 of record NZ_JAVKBY010000213.1, on the reverse strand, counting down.
TTGCCCACCTGACCATTATCTATTGAGGGCAAAGGTGCGTTACGCTAGGCTAACGCACCCTACAGATAGAGGCTGTGCGTAAGTCCTAAACAACTTACTTATGGACGGCGAAAATGAAATAGACCCCAGGTAAACAGACCTTTCTGGGCAGACTCCACCCATTGACACAAACCATTTTTAGACGATTCTAAAAATTCTGGGGTACATTTTTGGCTGAGTTCGTCGTAATGGGCAATGACAGAATCTCTCAATTTCGTGTAATGGACGAGCAACTGATCGGATTTGTCGATCACGTTGATAGTTTCAAAACCCAGGCTTTCGGCTTTACTGGTATAGGAATGGAAAGAACCCAAACGCTCATGATTGATATTAACCCGTCCGAGTGCATCCTTTAAGGCTCCATCTGGACAATCATCGGCTTGCAGAATATCCATAAATAACAATTGTCCCCCTGGTTTAAGCACCCGATAGGCTTCTTCTAGAACACGATCTTGCCCGTCAGTATGGAATAGGGCATCTTGAGACCAAACCAGATCGAAACTGGCATCATCAAAGGGAATTTCTTTAAAATTACCAAACACAATATCAATCAAATTGTCAAGACCCTGTTCACGATTACGCCGCTCATTTTCCTGATTTTGTTCTTCACTAATGTTGAGACAGGTAACATGACAGCCATATTTGCCAGCCAAATGTCGTGCCGCTGGTCCATATCCGGAACCGAGATCAAGGACACGGAAATCGGGGTTGAGGTTCTGGACTTGTTTTGCCATCCATTCAGTGGTTTTCGCCATTCCCTCTGCAATGGGGCGATCTGGATCGTCCTCATACAATCCTAAATTTAAGGTGTCGCTGCCAATGGCAATCTCATACAAATTACGCGCATTTTCACTGTTGTAATGGACTCTGGCGCGTTCTGTGGCTTGTTCCGAGTTGGCTGTTGTGGTCATAAATATGCACCTATCGCTAATGTTTTCCGAGTTGGATATACAGGAAATTCAGAAAAACTTGAGGTTGAGAATTAACGTTAACCCTGAGCGCAGTCGAAGGGTTGAGCGCAGTCGAAGGGTTGAAGTTGGTATTCGGATTGTCGGGCAAACCTGTCCCCATCTGGCTCGTAAATCGAATCAATGTGGGGATGAAGGCGACATAAGCGACTAACTTCATCTTGAACCTTGGCAATGGTATTAACTGTAGGTTCGCTGCTGAGCATTTTATCAATTAGTTCAGCAATGGAATGCATTTCTTGGGCACCAAATCCCCTCGTCGTGATTGCCGATGTTCCTACCCGAATACCGCTGCATATTGTAGGCTTCTGGGAATCGTAGGGAAGCAAGTTTTTATTGACGGTAATTCTGACACTGGCTAAGCGTTCTTCGGCTTCCTTTCCTGTGATACCTTGTTCAGTGAGATCGACAAGCATCAAATGATTATCCGTACCGCCAGAAACCAGACGGAATCCCCGTTCCATCAAATCTGCGGCTAATATCCGGGAATTTTCCAGGTTTTGACGTTGATAGCTCCCAAAGCTGGGAGACATAGCTTCTTTGAGCATCACCGCCTTAGCCGCGATCGCATGAACATGAACAGCGCCTTGTACCCCAGGAAATACAGCACTGTCAATCTTGCGAGCAAATTCTGCTGCGGAATGTTCCCCCAGTAAAATCATGCCACTGCGCGGACCACGCAAAGTTTTCTGGGTGCTGGTGGTGACGAAATGAGCATGGGGAACAGGAGAAGGATGTAATCCGGCTGCCACTAATCCACAGATGTGGGCGATATCCGCTAATAAATAGGCTCCGACTTGATCCGCAATTTCCCGAAAGCGTTGGAAATCAATGGTGCGGGGATAGGAACTCGCACCAGCAATAATCAGTTTAGGACGAATCTCTTTGGCTTGGCTGAGGATGCGATCGTAGTCGAGGTACTCTGTATCTGGATCGACTTGATAGAAATGACAGTCATAGATTTTACCTGTCATGGTAAATTTAGCACCATGGCTCAGATGTCCCCCATGACCAAGATCCATCCCTAAGATGCGATCGCCTGGTTTGAGAACCGTCAGGTAAACAGCCTGATTTGCTTGGGAACCTGTGTAGGGTTCAAGATTAGCGTAAGTGGCGCCAAATAGTTGTTTTGCCCGGTCAATTGCCAAGTTTTCCAGGACATCAATCGTTTCACAGCCACTAAAATAGCGCCGCCCCGGATATCCTTCCGCTACTTTGTTGGTAAGGATTGAGCCTGTGGCTTCTAGTACGGCGCGGCTGGTAAAGTTAGCCGACGCAATTAATTCAATGTTATCTTTCTGGCGCTGAGCTTCTTGATCCAGAAGCGCAAAAATCTCTGGATCTGAAACTTTTAAACAAGAATTCATCAGTTTTGTTGTTGAATACAATTTACTATCATAACTGGTAAGCGAGTCATGACTAAGTAGTCGGACATAAATAAACGGTACTGTCCCCAACAAAAATGCTTGTAACCTTTGCCTCAAGGAAATTAGAGTTGTATTTACAAAAATTATCACCGTTCCAAAAACTTTTGTCCGACTACTTAGAAAGCCGTCAAAATGTCAGTTTGACGGCTTCGTGAGTCCAAATAGGTTAAAATGCTCAGATGAACAGGATTCAGTAGATTACTCGGCGCATGATTGACACCATTAAAACTCAACTGTACCAACTGGAACAATTTGCCGATCATCTAGTTGGAAATCAGCTTACCCATCTGAGTGGATTAAGCATCGGGATTATCTTTGCGGCTGGGTTGCTGACGAGCCTAACTCCTTGTATGCTATCCATGCTGCCAATCACAATTGGCTATATTGGTGGCTATGAAGCCAAAGGACGCCTGCAAGCCGCGACTCAATCCACTTGGTTTGCTTTCGGGTTGGCAACCACCCTAGCCGGATTGGGAATTTTAGCCGCATCAGTGGGGCGAGTCTATGGGCAAGTGGGTATCGGATTACCCATTATTGTTAGCCTGATTGCCATCATCATGGGGCTAAACTTACTCGAAGCCTTACCCCTACAATTGCCGTCGTTTGGCGGAATGGAGTGGATTTCTCCGGATTTGCCCAAGGGGATACGTTCCTATTTGATTGGTTTAACCTTTGGTTTAGTCGCCTCTCCTTGCAGTACACCCGTTTTGGCAACGTTACTGGCTTGGGTGGCAAGTACACAAGACTGGGTTTTAGGTGGCGTTCTGCTATTATCCTATACGGCAGGTTATGTTACCCCCTTAATTGTGGCAGGTACATTTACTGCTTCAATAAAGAAGTTATTAGAAGTACGCCAATGGTCAAGTTGGATTACACCCGTTAGTGGGGCTTTATTAGTCGGATTCGGCGTCTTTTCACTGCTGTCTCGGATTCCTGGGGGAATATTTTAATTAAATGACGTTAGATAATCAATCTGTGTCTAATCCTGTCGGACGTTGGTTCCGGCGTTATATCGTATCATTTCTGGCAGATTTACGACTCGCGATCGCACTCCTATTAGCGATCGCTCTTTTCAGTATCAGTGGCACCATTATCGAACAGGGTCAATCTCTCGCCTTTTATCAAGCCAATTATCCCGAAAATCCAGCGTTATTTGGCTTCTTAACCTGGAAAGTTCTCCTCTTCTTAGGATTAGATCATGTATACCGGACATGGTGGTTTTTGTCAATCCTAGTTCTATTTGGCAGTAGCCTCACCGCTTGCACGTTTACTCGTCAATTTCCCGCCCTCAAAGCCGCCCGTCGTTGGAACTATTATCAGGAACCGCGTCAGTTTCAGAAATTGGCACTCAGCGCTGAACTAGAAACAGGTTCCCTGAATTCTTTATCCCAACTGCTGCAAGCCAAGCGCTATCGGGTATTTCAAGAAGGAGATAGCCTCTACGCCCGCAAAGGAATCGTGGGGCGGATTGGTCCAATTGTGGTTCATGCCAGTATGCTGATTATTCTGGCGGGGTCAATTTGGGGCGCGATGACGGGATTTATGGCACAGGAAATGGTTCCTAGTGGCGCAACCTTTCATGTCAGAAATATTATTGATGCCGGTCCCTGGGCAAAATCTCAGGTTCCTCAAGATTGGGGGATTCATGTTAATCGCTTCTGGATTGACTACACCCCCGAAGGCGGAATTGATCAGTTTTATTCCGATTTGTCGGTTGTGGATAATCAGGAACAAGAAATTGACAGAGAAACCATTTATGTGAATAAACCTCTGCGCCATCAAGGTGTCACCTTCTACCAAACCGACTGGGGAATCGCGGCGGTGCAGGTACAGTTAAATAACAGTCCAATATTCCAGTTACCTATGGCGAAACTGGATATCCAGGGGAATGGGCGTATCTGGGGGACATGGGTACCAACGAAACCGGATTTAAGTGAAGGCGCTTCATTGTTGGCAAAAGATTTACAGGGGACGGTTTTGGTATACGATGCCAAGGGGAAATTAGTCTCCACGGTGCGTTCTGGAATGAGTACCCAAGTGAATGGGGTAACATTGCGCCTTAAGGAATTAATCGGCAGTACAGGTTTGCAAATTAAAGCTGATCCCGGCATTCCGATTGTGTATACAGGCTTTGGTTTGCTCATGGTGGGTGTAATTATGAGCTATGTCTCCCACTCCCAAATTTGGGCATTACAAAAAGGCGATCGCTTTTATGTGGGGGGGAGAACTAACCGCGCCCAGGTATCATTTGAGCGAGAAGTGATTGAGATTTTAGATCGTTTGCATGAGGATAAATCAACACCTGACGTTCCGTTACAAGAAGCGATGCAAGTCTAGGTAGACTTTCAAACGGCTACCTGTAGGGACATGGCAATGCCCATCCGTGTCAACTGAAGCCACAACCCCCTCACCCCCCTTCCGTCCTCCTTCAGGCGAATGGAATTCGCGCCTAGACAAACCAAGTCCGCCTGCGCGGACTAACAACAGATTAAGAGTTTTGGAACCCGCGTTAGCGAAGCTTGCCGAAGGCCAGGCGGGTTTTGTTTGTGTAGTTGCGGTTTCAACCGCCCCACTGAAAATGGTGTCAGCTCTGTCACAATGAAACAACCACAGACAAAGAAAGACGAATGACCAATGACCAATGACAAATAACTCACTTCCCCATCAATACCTTCTCATAAAGCTCCCCCGCCCGTTTCCAGGTATATTTTTTCTCAACCAGCGATCGCCCATTTTCTGAGAGTTGCTTGCGAAGCTGACGTTTCTCAAATAACCGACTCACGGCATACACATATTCCGCGGGTTCATTTGCCCGTAATGCCCGCAGGGGGACATCTCCACCATCCACAGGCAATCCTTCCAAACCGCGATCGCTTGCTACCACAGGAACTCCTGCTGCCATTGCCTCTAGGGTTTTGTTTTTAATCCCATAGCTAGTCCGCAGGGGAATTACACAAACTGTTGCCTTATGCAAATAGTCTACGATTGAACTCACCCGCCCTGCCACCGTAATTCCCGGACGTTCCTGCAACTCTAACACCTCAGGTACAGGGCGTGCGCCAACAATTTCTAAGATTGCCTCTGGATACCGTCGTAAAATCTCTGGGAATACCTCTAAACTAAAGAAACGCACCGCATCAACGTTTGTCAGGCTATCCATAACACCCACAAACACTAATCGCTGTCCTCCCGGATCGGAGACACGCTTAGGAAACTGCTTAAAATCAACGCCATTGGGAACTAACGTAATCTTACCCTCTGGTTCATAATCCTCAATCTGACGCCGATCTGTGGGAGTCGCGACGACAATATTGGTAAACTTGCCACAATATCGCTCTTCGTAACGGCGCAGTAGGGGTAAATTTAATTGCTCTCGTAGCTGCTTATCCGCTGGTTTGCCGTCTAACTGATGGCGCTGCTTGCGATAGAGGGAACTATGAATATTGACGACGGTTCGCAACTTCTCTCGCCATTGGGGGCGAACATAAATTTCATTCATGCTATGTTCGCAGGTGATCACGTCAAAGTTTCCTGACTCTATTGCCTGATTAACCCACTCCTGCATCTCCGGGGAGTAGTATTTTAAGACACTTTGAGGCGTTCCTTGTTGCAGGAATGTACTCAAGCGCTGCATTTTTGACCGCAATCCACTGTTGTTCTCTGAGCTGTTGGGTTGAGGGAAAACAACGAGTTCTTCGACCCATTCCTGCAACTTTTCCACGTCAGTCTCGGAACTATCATCAGTGGGTTGAGTCACCAGGGTAATCTGATGACGCTCACTCAGAGCCTTGAGTAAGTTAAATGTTCTAACCTCAGTTCCGCCGCTGGTGGGTGGATAAGGAAATGTGGCAGAGAGGATGAGAATTTTCATAAATCTTCAACTTCCCCCAAAAATAGTCATAAATTCGGTTTTATCGGAATTAATGATGAATTGAGATGGCATTTATTAAAATTTGCTAATGGATTATGTCTATATTCATCAAACAGTTTTACCTTATTATATAAACATTTTAATATTTTAATCATAAATTATTTATATAGATAATTTATGATTAATTTTTGATCACAAATTATTGGCAGGCTATTCCTTGAGGCAGATAGTTTTAATATGCATACCCCTACACCCTACACCCTACAGCTATTTGTTTGTTCACTTTGCACAAATGACTTGTTCATAAAGCTGGGCGGCTCGCTCCCATGTATAATTATTCTCAATCAACTGGCGTCCATTTTGTGACAATTGTTGTCTCAGTTGAGACTCTTCAAATAAGCGAGTCACGGCATCAACATACTCGGAAACCGAGTTTGCCCTCAATGCTCTCAATGGTACATTGGGACGATCAACCTCAAGTCCTTCCAACCCGCGATCGCTTCCCACCACAGGTACACCTGCCGCCATCGCCTCCAAGGTTTTGTTCTTGATCCCATACCCCGTTCGCATCGAGACGACACATACAGTGGCTTGATGTAAGTAGTCTGCCATTGAAGGCACCCGCCCCGTTACCGTAATTCCGGGACGATTCCCCAGCGCCGATACCTCAGAGGTGGGACGTGCGCCAACCAGTGTTAACGTTGTGTCTGGATACCGTTGTTGAATTGCGGGGAATACCTCTAAACTTAAGAACATCACCGCATCAATATTGGCTAAATTATCCATCGCGCCGATAAACGTCAAGCGATGTCCACCGGGATCAACAGTTCGATAAGGAAATTGGCTAAAGTCTACACCATTGGGAATCACAGCAATCTGACTGGGGGGATTATAGGATTGAATCTGTTGGCGATCGTCATCCGTCGTCACCACAATATGAGAGAATTTAGCACAGTAGCGCTGTTCATAGCGATAAAGCAGAGGCAGATTCAAGCGATCGCGCCAGAGATTCTCACTTGTACCCGTTTGCAACTGATTGCGACAGGAAGCGTACACCGAACTGTGGATATTGACAACCGTTCGCAGTTGTTCGCGAAACTCCGGACGCACATAAATCTCGTTAACGCTATGTTCGCAGGTAATTACATCAACGTTATTCTTCTTGACACACTGATCAACCCAATCCTGTAATTGTGGAGAATAAATCGAGAGGACACTGGGAGGAATCCCCTGCTGTAAAAACTGACCAAAGCGCTGTAACTTTCCCCCTATTCCACCCTTCAAATGGGTTGTTTCCGGACGAGGAAATACGACTAATTCCTTCACCCATTTTTGCAGGGCTTCGATTTCTGTATCGGTGACATCATCCGCCCGTTGAGTCAGTAGCGTAATTTCATGACGCCCACTCAGATGCTTGAGTAAATTAAATGTTCTAACCTGCGTTCCTCCTCGGGTAGGGGGATAGGGAAACGTAGAAGAGAGCATGAGAATTTTCATGGGTCGTCATTGGTCGTTGGTCATTGGTCATTTGTAACCATTATTGCCATCACATTTGTCAAGTTATTCTTAAAATCAAAACTTGATCGGGGCGGGTTTAGTTACATCTAGGTGAGTGAAGAAAGGATAATAGTAAAAGCCGCCCCTACAGACGTGCCATGGCATATCGGGAACACTCAACGCTTATTTTCTTGTCTATCTTCAACCATCATCCGCACAATATCAGGCATTTTATACTGAGCTTGCCATCCGAGTTTTTCTTTGGCTTTGGCGGGATTTCCCCGACTGATTGCTAAATCGGTTGGTCGGAACAAACTCCTATCCGTGATCACATAATCTTGCCAATCCAAGCCGACCGAATCAAAAGCCGCTACCACAAACTCTTCTAAGGTGTAACTCTCTCCCGTGGCAATCACATAATCATCAGGTTCCTCTTGTTGTAATATTTTATACATTGCCTCGACGTATTCAGGCGCCCATCCCCAGTCGCGTTTAATGTCAACATTACCCAGATAAAGCTTTTCTTGGCTACCTTGGGCAATGCGAGACACTGCCGCAACAATCTTTTGGGTCACAAATCGTTGGGGTCTCAGGGGAGATTCGTGATTGAATAGAATCCCGGAACAAGCAAACAACCCGTAAGCTTCGCGATAGTTTGCCACTTGCCAAAAGGCAGCCGATTTTGCTACCGCATAAGGACTTCTGGGACGAAATGGAGTTGTTTCATCCGCCGCTTTTGTGCCAATATCGCCAAAACATTCACTCGATCCCGCGTTATAAAATTTAATAGGTTCACCCGTAAACCGAATCGCTTCTAAAAGATTTAACGTACCAATAGAAATGCTTTCTAGGGTTTCTACTGGTTGTTCAAACGACAATCCCACCGAACTTTGTCCTGCCAAGTTATAGACCTCATCCGGTTGATTTTTCATCAGGACTTGCAGCACACTGCGAAAATCGGTGAGGGCGGCAGATTCTAGTTTCACTTGGTCACGGATACCTAAACGAACTAGATTCTGAAAGGATGACATTTGAGCATCCCGTGATGTACCACAGACGCTATAACCTTCATTGAGGAGTAATTTGGCTAAGTAAGCGCCATCTTGACCCGATACGCCGCATATTAGTGCTTTTTTCATGATTCGTCATTGGTCATTGGTCATTGGTCATTGGTCATTGGTCATTTGTCATTCGTCATTGGTCATTCGTCATTCGTCATTTGCTGATTGTTCATTGTTCATTGGTAATTCTGCTCCCCCTGCTCCCCCTGCTCCCCCTGCTTCCCCTGCTCCCCCTGCTCCCCCTGCTCCCCCTGCTTCCCCTGCTCCCCCTGCTTCCCCTGCTCCCCCTGCTCCCCCAGCTCCCCCTGCTTCCCCAGCTCCCCCAGCTCCCTCTGCTCCCTCATCATTCAGACTTCATCCTTGGGTTTGATTAGCATAGCTTGAATGGCGGCACTTAGATAACCAATCTGCCCATAAGCGTAAACTAGATTATCGAACCGTTTGGCTGGGTCAGTCAAATGTTTCGCGGATTTGTAGAGTCCCCGGGCGATGCGTTCTCCTCCTCGTCCTAACTGACGTACCCCAGTTCGACCTGCCACTTCTTCGCGATAACATTCGCTAATCCCTTGCCACCAGCTACGCTGTAAAAACCAGCTGGCTTTGAGGCGTTCTGGGGCGACGTTATGGGCGGCGACGGCATCGGGGAGATAGGCTACTTGCCAGCTTTGTTTGAGGGCGAGTTCGGTCACGTATAATTCTTCGTTGGAGAGTAATTTTTTACCTTGACGTCCTAGATTAGGATCAAAACCGCCAATTTGTTCTAAGAAGGTACGCCGGATGGAGTAGTTTAAGCCTCTGGGTGTTAAACCAGGTTCTTTGATATAAACTACGCTATCACCGAGATCATACAGTCCTAGATTGCCAGCGAGTTCTGGGGATATCCAGCTGGGGGGTTCGACGCCGGGGGGCCAGATTAGGGTGACTTTACCGCCAGCTACTGCCAATTTTTCATTTTGGTGATAAGCCTCTAGAAGAACTCTCAACCATTGGGGACTGGCGACGGCATCATCATCTAAATAGGCGAGAATGGGAGCAGTGGTTTCCTTTGCGCCCGTATTGCGTGCTACGGAAAGACCGATAACGGGTTCGTAAACGTATTTTAGCTGAGGGTGAGAGATACGGGCTTCAACAATCTCACGAGTGCGATCGCTAGAGGCGTTATCGACCACTACGACGATAAAATTATCACAATCTTGGGCTAATAGGCTATCGATGGCAGCGCCTAGATACGCATCTCGGTTGTGAGTACAGATAATCGCAGCAATCTGAGGCGTTGGCATAACTGTCGGGGTGAGTTGTCGCTAGGGAGTCTAACCAGCTCTGTTATAACACAAGAATCAAACGAATCGGCAAATCGGCGTTACGCTGTCATTCAGAGGGGGCGGGTTTAGTGACATCTGGGTGACAAGTAACGATAATGGTAAAACCCGCCCCTACACCCTTCAAAATTAAAAAATTATTTACAGCCAATCAATTTTATTCGCTTTTTCATCGAGTTGAGTTTGTTGTTGCCCGAGGTCGCGATACCAAGCGCCGTACAGATTAATTGGAGTTTTTAGCACATCCCCCAAAGAGGCTTTTCCGGCAATAACTTGTCCGCTGGTTAGTGGCAATTCCTTGAGCAGCCAACGACTGATTAAATATAAAGATTTTTTTGAGGTTAATTTCGGTTGCAACTCAACGCCGTGCAGTTCGTGTAAGTATTTATTTGAACGTCCATAGCGTTGCCATTGGCTACGGAATTCCTTTAGGTTAGTACGGTGACGGTGTTGGATAATGGCTGTTTCAGCAAAGTCTAGTTGCCATTGAGTCTGACGCTGAATTCGCCAACAAATATCCGCATCTCCTCCAGTTGTCATGTAGGGACGGAATAAGCCGACTTCTTGTAAGGATTGACGACGAATGGCTAAGTTGGCGGTTTGACCGTAGGGATAAAATGGGTGATCCAGGGTGTTTTTTTGGCTTAATGTTCCTTGGCGTTCGGCGTGTTTTTCGAGCAAGGTTTTACCGGGTAAAGCGGAAATTTCACCCACAACTAATCCGACTTTGGGATTGACAAAGGGCTGAACTAAGAGACTTAACCACTGGGGAAGGGGGCGACAATCGGCATCAGTGAAGGCTAGAATTTCACCAGTGGAGGCTTTGATGCCTGTATTGCGAGCGGCGTAGGAACTTTGAATCTGGTTTTCAGTGAGGGGGTGAAGGGTGATGCCTTGAGCTTCGGCGTCTTGAGCCGCTTGGTGCAGGATATCAGGGGTGCGATCGCGGCTATTATTGTCTACGAGGAGGTATTCTACCTGATCTTTGGGGTACGTTTGTGAGAAGAGACACTGGATTAAGTCGGGTATATCGGCTGCACCGTTGTAGATGGGGACAACGACGGATACCTTCGGGACAAAGGAGGGATGGGGTTGACTATCGGGAGTGCGATCGGGGTTCATACTTTTATCAAGAATTAGTGTCCAACTATACCAGTATCGACTCAGACTCGGTTCCTAGCACCGCCGGGACTACTTCCAAGCGTATTCGACTTCAACCACGCTTCCCAAAAATGGGTTAAGCTATTGGAAAACTGCTACAGTGAGGACTTTTCTCTATGTCATCCTTTGGTATTTATACCCTAGCTAATGATGCAGTTTATGACCAACTCGTTGCCTTACTCAACAGCATTGAGGTGAATGTTAGTCCTGATATTTCAGTTTGTGTGATTCCCTATGACGAACGACTCGAACGAGTAAAGCCGGAAGTTGATTCCAGAGCCAATGTCACACTGTTTGATAATCGGGAATCGATTCAACGTTGGGAAGACTTTGCCACACAGGTTTGGGCAGCTCATCCAGCCGCAAAAAAGAAGGCGATTACTCGCCCCCCCTGGGGCAAAGGTCATCATAGAAGGTTCGCGGCTTTTGATGGGCAGTTTGAAACGTTTGTCTTTTACGATGCTGATAGTCTAGCCATGAAGTCGGTGGAAGATGTGTTGGAAAAGTTAGACGCCTATGACTTTGTGTTTGATGATTGGGAACACAAGAAATCGATAGATTCGGCGGCACTGAATATTCCTCTGATTGAAGAAAGTGGCATTTATAAAGAAGAACATATCCGACCCAAACTGCATTGTTCTAGCTTTTTTGGTTCAAAGCAAGGAATTTTTGATGAACGAGAACTATCACTTTTGAAAGAGCAGCTTATTGAACGGGAAGAAATAGCTTGGGTATCTCGTTGGTGGGATGATGCATTTTTGTTTAATTATATGACGCTTCGGTGCGATCGCCCGTTATATAACTTCACGCTCAGCCCTAACGGGCAAGACCGCACGGGTAACTGCGCGGATGCCGATCCCTTCGTGAATATTGATCAGGTTCTCTATAACGAGCAGGGATTAAAACCGATTCATCGCATTCACTACATGAACTACTCGTCTAAGGATTTCGCCAAGTTATGTAAAGGAGAAGATGTTGATATTTGTTACAAAGATATATTTTTATATTATCGCTTCATGAAACAACCCGATCAGAAACCTAAGCAACTAAAATCACCCAGCTTATTCGTAAAAACTAACCAAAAATTGCAAAAATTTGTGCAAAAAATAAAGGAACTATCGGCAAGTTAATTTAGGTGAATGTGGAAAATTTATGACTAGTATAAAACAGCAGATTCTGTCCCGATCCGTTGCTATCTACACTGATATGTTACGCTTTAGGCGAACTATTTTCCGACGTCGAGACAGAGACTCATCAGTTCTCATCCTTCCTCCAGCTGCACCAGGGAGTCTGGGAGATGAAGCTTTAGTGACTGGGGCGATAGAATATCTCCGAGACACAGGCATAAAACGCATAGGTGTGCTGTCTTATGATCCTAAGCTTCAATGGAAAAATTTGGAATTAGTGTCAGGAAAGAGCGAACTACACCACCATTTTCTTGGTGGTTCTTTAGGTTCACCGAAAGCTTTATTTTATTTTGCCAATGCGGTGTACCAGTATGAGCAATTTTATTGCATCGGTGCAGATGTGATGGATGGATATTATTACGAACACGATACTCTTCAAAGAGTGAAATTGGTCTCAATCGCCAATGCAATGGGAGTTGATACAGCGGTTTTGGGCTTCAGTTTCAATTCTCAACCGAAACCTAAAAGTGTTGAAGCACTGAACAATTTGCCGGAAACTGTGCGATTATGTGTCCGTGATCCCGTTTCCCATAAGAGATTAGTTCATCACCTGAAGCGACCTGTTGAACTTGTAGCAGATTTAGCATTCCTTTTACAGCCGGTTGAAGATTCTGAAACAGTACGGCATGTATTGAAGTGGATTGATGAACAGCGAACCACTAATCGAATAGTATTGGGCATTAATGCAAATTACAAGTTAATCGAAAACTTGGAAGTTAAAAAAATAGAGAACTTAATCCAAATCTATATCGATACAATAGGGAAATTATATTCTAAAAACAAACGTCTCAGTTTTGTATTAATTCCCCATGATTTTCGTAATATTAAAGGCAAGAATAGTGACGTTGTTTTGGCTGAAGCTGTCTGGAAGACTCTTCCCTTAGAACTACAGTCTTATTGTCTAAAAGTTCCCACACCTTGCAGTGCAGCAGAGATAAAAGGTATCGCTGGCAACCTGGACATGGTTCTGAGTGGTAGAATGCATCTGGCGAGCCAGCCTAGGTCAGGGTACTCCCGCTGCTTGCATCACCTATCAAGGTAAGTTTGAAGGGTTGTTCAAGCACTTTGACCTTGAGGGTATGACAATTGAGCCGGAGCAAGCTCTTCAACCTGGCAATCTCGTCCAATTCTTGATGCCCCTAATCGAAAAGCGGAAGGACATTCGCAAGCATGTACAGTTAAAATTACCACAGATAATTAAACTATCTAAGGCGAATTTTGACTCAAGGTAACATTGATTGATAAAATAACTATGAAAGCAAGAGAGTTTGTTACTGTTAAAGATACCGGAAATCCGACAGATAAAATTACAAATTCAGGTAAAGTAGATTACATTTTTGAAATTGCCAAATATCAAGTTACTAACGCACAATATGCAGAATTCCTAAATGCAGTGGCAGTGCATTCTGATCCGTACAACTTATATAACATCAATATGGAGAGAGGACTATTTGGCGGGATTAAACGCATCGAGCAAGATGGTTGCTATTTTTACGCACCTTTAGAGGGCTATTCGGATTTGCCAGTCGTTTATGTATCCTGGTTTGATGCGGCTCGTTTCTGTAATTGGTTGCACTTTGAAAAGCCACAGCAAGGCGAATCGGTTTTGGAAACTACTGAAGGTAATTCGGAAGTCGGAGCCTACAACACCTCTGTATTTTCCAAGGGGCGTGGAATTCAAAAAGTTGTAACCCATAATCCTGAAGCCAAATTCTGGATTCCTACCTTAGATGAATGGAATAAGGCAGCGTATTTTGATCCAACGAAAGATGGGAAGGGCGGATACTGGCTCTATCCCACACGAAGCGATGCAAAACCCAATGCAGTTGCTCCTCCAGGAGATGACAATTCAGCCAACTATTATGATTTTAAGTGGGCAGCTCCAGATCCCTATTTGACACCTGTTGGTAGTTATCAATATACAACAAGTTATTACGGAACCTTTGATCAAGGGGGCAATGTATGGGAATGGGTAGAAACACTACGGAATGGCAGAACGCATCGCTGGGTGAGAGGTGGAGGCGCAACGACGTTTGACCATGCACTTTCTCGGATAAATATTGATTCTGAATTTAGCGATCATAAACTCTATATTTTTGGATTTAGAGTAGCAAAAAATCCAAGCTTTCGCATTTAATATTATTGGGTTTAGCGTACATTGTTAGATGGAAAAGCATTAATGGAATTTGTATTTATTGGTGATCCTGGAAATGAAAATGATCCAATTTATGATTTTGGATATGTTCCTTATGTTTATGAGATTGGTAAATATGAAGTCACGAATGAAGAGTACGCAGCCTTTTTAAATGCCGTGGCAAAATTCGACGATCCCTATTCCCTGTACAATCCCAGTATGTCTACGGGATTATTTGGTGGGATTGAGCGATTTGACCACGAAGGTACTTACCAATACTCTCCTTAAAAAGCATGGGAAAAGAGACCTGTTGTTTACATTTCTTGGTATGATTTAGCTCGCATGGCTAATTGGTATCACTACGGAAAACCTTGTACCGGACGAGCAGAATTAGGCACAACTGAAGGAACAAATAGTGATGGCGCTTATGATACGCGCTACTTTCCCAAAGGAAATGCAGACGTTGTTGATGATCGTAAGCTGCCATTGGGAAGAAATAAGAAAGCCCTCTATTGGATTCCCAATGAGTATGAATGGTATAAAGCGGCTTACTATGATCCAACCCTAAAAGGTGAAAGAAAATACTGGAATTATCCAGTTAAAACTAATGAGATACCCAATAACTCTGAACCTCCAGGAGATCAACATTCCGCTAACTTTTTTAAGGAAATTTTCGCTATAGGAAAACCTTATTTTCTGACTGAGGTAGATGCTTATCAATTTGCATGTAGCTATTATGGAGCTTATGATTTAGGCGGAAATGTATGGGAATGGCTAGAGAATTGGAGATTGAGGAACCGAGGAGCCCAAAAGGTACGGGCAGTACGGGGTGGATCAGCGACTTACAGTGAGATCGGGCTACATGCTCGCAATACCGATCCGGGGAATCCTTCTCATGAAAAATTTCTCTGGGGAGGACGACTTGCTAGAGTACATGCAACTTCTAAAGATCAAGTTATCTATTCGGATATTTCTTACGCAATCTTTATTTGGTACTGGAAAAGAATAAATTTTTTAGTAACGGCTCCTTTGAAAAATCGGATCAGAAAAATTAGGACTATATTCAAAGGCAATCAAAAGTAAGATAGCTATATTTTTTGACTATCATTATTTTTTAGCATCCAGGTAAAAATGTAAGTTATTTATATATAAACATAGATGTGATAGCAAAGCATTAATGAATATCACAATACCAAGCATTTCACAGAACTCCTCAAAAGTTGTGAGTAGGGCATAGATCATATTGTCTTCACCATGCAGGCTGGCGTAATTTGCTGCCGTCATTTCCATGCCAAGAGCGCCGCCAACAAAAATAGTTCCGGATAGGAGAAATAGCCACCGTGTCTTCGTCGGAAGAGCAGCAATAAACCTCGCATAAGACAGCAAAAATAAAAAGGTTAAGGGAATACCAATGATAACCCAACGGTAGTAAAGTGCGCCACTTGTGTTGAAAAATTGCCTCAGTACCATACCCATGGTTTCATGGAACATAGCCACTTCATCTAACGATAGAAAGAGAAAGATAATTGACAAAATGTACCAACTGCGGACATAACGGAAACCACCACTTTGCTTCACAAAAGCAATCAGGGCAAGCAGTAGGGAACAAAAAAGTAAAGCCACGGATGAATACCACGTAGGAATACTGGATTCCTTCCCGCTGTAAAATAAATCTACGGCTCTGGCTAATCTGCCATTACTCACAAAATACTTAAAGTACTGACCAGCAACGCTTGCAAACGCCAGAAAAACCACTAAGCAGAGTAGAGATTTTGTAATTTGCCTCCTGGCAAAGTTAATCGTTATAGCTTTTTTGTTGGGCATGAGGAGAATGCTACCAATGGAAGTGAGCTATTTTAGTTTAACAAAAAATTAGCTTTTGCTTAACAATTCCTTAACCTTAACCCACCCTACTGGCGTGACCCAGCTTAATTGTGACCTTAGAAAAATTCTACAACCCTTAACTTACAAGGCTTAGAGCTAATTTACTATTGCACCATTTTAGCTGGGTCATGCCACTACTTGCGTTGACATGCACCCGACGCCTAATTGGACTCCCTCAGCTCCCCCAGCTCCCGACTCCCACCGCAAAACCTATTCAGCAAACCCTAATGGATAATGGATTGGGGGGTAGGCTGACGTGCTGGAGAGCGGATGCAGTATCAAAAGAGTTCTCGAATAGCTTGCTCTAGCCTCTTTTCAACCGCTTCCCAGGAGTATTCTGACTTGACCAACTCATAAGCAGAATGAGCCAGTTTCTCACCCAAGGTAGGATCTGACCAGAGTTGACACACACACTCGACGATTGCATCAACTTCATTCCGAATCAGCAAATGTTCCCCATCCTTAGCTTTCAACCCCTCAGCCCCCTTTGCCGTACTGACGACTGGACAACCTGCGGCAAAAGCTTCTAGGATTTTCAGACGAGTGCCTCCCCCCTGAAGCAGTGGCACAATCACAATGCTAGCAGCAGCTAGATACGGCAGTACATCTGGAACCCCTCCTGTGACGATGATCCCAGGTTCTCGTTTGGCAGCTTCCTGCATCTTTTGATTCGGATTGCGTCCCACCAACAAAAGACGACAGTCCGAGTCAATCTCTCGTAACCGAGGATAGATTTGGTCTATGAGTAATTCTGCCGCCTCGGTGTTGGGTGCGTATGAGAGTAAACCCACAAATAATAAGGTTCGGCGAGTATCTTCTAATCCACTGGGAGGGCGACATTGACCCAAGCGCACCGGGTCATACTGTGCCACATTCATCCCATTGGGTACAACTTTAGTATTGGATACCGCCCCATACAAGTTATTGATTAGGCAAGCGTCCTCATCACTGCATACCCAAACTTGGTTGGCTTGACGGACGAAGTCGCCCTCAATGGACGTGAGATGGGAAAGCTGAATAGTTGCTTTCGCCCGTGATCTGAGACCCTCAAATGAAGGATATTTCTGCTGAAAAAGCTGTGCCTCTATGTTATGATCGTCAAAAATAATCCGACACTGATGGCGCTTGACCACACTCAGGTACGGATACAGCCAAACCTCCTCAAAGATTACCAGATCAGGCTGAAATTTTGTTAAGAGTTCGTCTAATTCCTGAGCCGCCCTATTGGAATAAGCCCAATCCGCATCTGGATGTCTGCGGCGGCGCAGCCACCACAACCGACGTTCTCGATTTTCCCAACCTGAACGTTGTGTGGTAACATTAGTATGCTTCCATAGGACAACACCGGGTAGAGATGAGTGCTTAGGAGTCCAGTTTGAAGCGGAGAAAACGGCAACAAGACCAAACTTCATCATGATGTTGATGTTTTGCCAGTTCCGTAGAGATACTCCACCCTTGGGTGGGTACGGCACTTCCTTAGTGATGAAGAGAGTCCGAATCGAGGGAGCGATCGCCAAATTATACCTCCTTGGAGAACCTTTTCATATTTTAGGCAGAATCGCATTGAGGCTAATGTGAGTCCAAACTATTGCAGTTTGCAGAATTCCTTGATCAACTCGATAAAATTATACCGGAATTTCGCTACAGAAAGAGTGTAACACTTTGTGTGTCTATCGAACCCAGTAGGAGGTAAAGCGCTGAAATTCTCACCCAGCCTGATTTGATTGTTAAAATTTAGACAATTTGTTATTAATTGTTTCCTTTGCCATCTAATGTGTATCAATCAATTATTTAACTTACTGAATTGACTATGAAGCGTGTCAATATAATAATGGTAGATAATGACTTTGGTTTAAGTCGGGACGCACGTATTCTCACTGAAGTCTTGCAAAACTATAATTTCAAAGTTACTGTTTTTGAAGTGGGCAAATCTACACTTAACCATAAAATTCAGCGTCTATCAACCTATGTCGAGCGGTTTACTAGCGAATTGAACAACAAAAATCCCCCCTATGATATTAACCTGTTTTTAGAGTATGTTATCCCCTCTTGGTTTCCTTATGCTCGCCTCAACTGTTTAATCCCAAATCAGGAATGGTTCCGAGACGAGTGGCGTCCTTTTTTAAATCAGTTTGACTACATCCTTTGTAAAACTAAATTCGCCCAATCCATTTTTGACAAATTAGGCTGCCAAACTAAATTTATTGGCTTTACCAGTCTTGACCAATTCAACCCTCAATCCAGCAAAGATTGTGATAAGTTTTTCCATCTGGCAGGTAAAAGCGCTCAAAAAGGCACAAATACAATTATCAACCTATGGCGGCATCATCCAGAGTGGCCCCCCCTAACTATCCGGCGGAATTGGCAAGAGCCTGACTCAATGAGTACAACTAATATTGAGTATATTACTCATTATCTGGATGATACAGTATTAAGGGAATATCAGAACAGTCATGGTATTCACCTGTGTCCTTCAGAAGCAGAAGGTTTTGGTCATTTGATTGCCGAAGCGATGAGCTGTCGTTCAGTAGTAATTACGACCAATGCACCACCGATGAATGAGTTGATCACAGCAGATAGAGGGATTTTAGTGGATTATTGTCTGACAAATCCCCAGTGTTTGGGGAACAACTATTACGTTGATTCCCAGGCATTAGAACAAAAGATAAACGACGTTTTAGGAATGGATTACATGACAAAAAAAAGATTAGGTGATAATGCTCGTGATTGGTATAAACAGAATGATAGTTTTTTTCGGCGCAGAATTGTTGATGTCCTCAATAGTATTTATTTAAATGAATAGCAAGAAATGGTTTGGCATCAGGTTAGCCATGTTACAAAGGATAAAAGAGTGATTTGTAACCGGGCAAAACTCAGATACCTCTGCTCAAGCTATTCCCTGTAGCCTAGTCCCTATTCCCTTACCGAATCTATTATGTCTAATGTTAGTGTTTGTATTCCCACTTACAACCGTGCCAACTATCTGGTCAATTCGGTTAATAGTGTTCTGAGTCAAACCTATAAAGATTTTGAGTTAATTATTTGCGACGATGGTTCAACTGATGATACACCGACAGTTGTCAGTCAGTGGGATGATTCCAGGATTCGCTATGTTCGCCATGAAAATAATATAGGGCGCAGTAAAAATATGCGTTCTGGATTTGATGCCGCACAGGGAGACTATTTTATCAAATTTGATGACGATGATGCCCTGACACCAGAATTCCTAGAAAAAACGGTGGCAGTATTAGAGGCGGAACCAACAGTGGATTTTGTCTGTACAAATCACTGGGTTATTAATAAACATGGAAATCGGGTGGAGTCAGCGACGAAAGAGAATGCAGCGAAGTGGGGAAAAGATAAGCTGAAGCCGGGTATAATCCCTGATTTAATGCGACAAACGTTTCAATATCAAAGTTTGCAGGTGGGTTCAACCTTGTTTCGTCGCGCCTGTTTGCAGGATGTGGACTATATGCGCCCAGAAGCCGATGGTTGTGAGGATTTTGATTTACTGGTACGATTAGCGATCGCGCTTAAGCAGGGGTATTTTTTGCCAGAGTATTTAATGGAGTATCGGTTTCACGGGGGACAAACGAGTTTAAGGCAGAATCTGCATTTTTTGAAGGCTAAGGTTTTTTGTATTGATAGTTATCGATTTCCTGATCAAGAATTAGAAAAACTACGGATACAAAAATTGGCATGGACAAAAGAAGCGTTGGGGTTACGGTTAATTGAAAATGGGGATACAGTTCAAGGGCGTCAGATGTTGCAAGAGGTGACGGATATTATTGGCAGTTCTCGGAAAGCGCAATTGGGAGTAATTTTATCCTATTTCCCCCTCAGTTTGCGCCAAGCGGCGTTGCAGGTGTTTCGTCAAATGCGTCCCAAAGATTATACCGATCAGGTGCGAGAAGCGGGTTAAACGTTTTTGGGCGCACTGTGCGATAAAAAAAACATTAGGCTATGATTTTAAGTGTCGCTAGACGATTGATAGTAATAACCATGTCTCAAAAATCAATTTTCCTTCAGCTTGTGCAAGAATCATCGACATTACTACAAAAAGCCAATCGTCAATTCTATCATAGCGTTGAAGATGTAGGTCGAGCCATTTCACAACGGCATATTCTGTCGCAAGTTATTAATCATAAAGAGATGCGGGTTGTGGGATTAAGACGCAGTGGCAATCATGCCATTATTCATTGGATAGAAAAGCAAGAAACTGGAAAGGTTAGACACCTGAACAATATCCGAGTTAATAGAAATCCTTATCGGGAAAAATACGAAGATTTACTCCGAAAGGACAAAACCAAAGACATTGAGTGGTGGCGACAAGAAGCCAAAGGTTTTTTTGAAAAAAAAGATTGTTTAATCCATAGCTACGAAGATTATAGTCTGGCGCAAATCACCAATCCTTTATTTGAGTTCAAGCATGATCTTTATTTTGGCAAGAGTCAATACAAGTATGATGTTTTAATTTTGCGAGATCCATTTAATCTGCTGGCGAGTCGAATCAAAAGAGACTATAGAGGTGTCAATGATAAAAACAAAACAGATATAGATGTGTGGCTTGACTATGCCAAAGAATATTTAGGGGAAACAAATTCATTGAAAAACAAAAAAGTTTGTATTAATTATAATCAGTGGTTTGCTGACATAGATTATCGCCGAGAAATTGCGTCTAAACTCAACCTAGAGTTTTCGGATGCTGGCATCAATACAGTCAGTCGCCGAGGTGATGGTAGTTCCTTTGAAGGACGTGAGTATCACGGAAAAGCGAGGAATATGGATGTTTGTAGTCGATGGCAGTACTTCGCTGATGATCCGTCCTACCGAAGGTTATTCGATAATCAGGAGTTACTGGAGTATTCTCAACGAATATTTGGTCACATTCCAGGAACAGAATGTTTAACAAAACCATGAGTAGACTGCTCTTTCCAATTTTCTGGTCTCCTGAATATCATTGACTTAGGCGTTTGTAGTAAGCGCTTCAGCGCGGCTAGCACGCTTCGTGCTGACTACAAACCTAATTTAGGAAGCTAGGATGGGTAAAACTGACTATCCTGAACACGGGCATCCCAAGGCATATATATAGCCACGATTGAAGACATTGATACCCTTCCGTTGTGTTCCCCCCTCAAGCTAAAGTAGAATGAACGATAGACGAGGTTAAGCATTTCCATGGAAACCAAGGAGCTAAAATTTCTCCTGAAACTGCTAGGATGTCCAGACTACCGTTCTCCACTGTCGGCAAAGGTATTCAATAGCATCAAAGGCAAAAACAAAATTGTCCGCGATTTAGAAGCACGGGGTTGGGTCGATTTCTCCCGTGAGATCGCATCGGTTAATATTTTACCACCGGGTCGCGCTCTGTTGAACATAGAACCGGATCAAGTTCCTCTCTCTCCCAGTGAACTTAGGGTACTCAACAGTATCGGTAAAGCATCGGGAAAAGTTAAACCCAGCAAAATCGATATCAAGTCGTTGAAGTCAGCCGAACGCGATGCTATTTTACAACGCTTCCATGAACGGGGATTCATTGAAGTCGAAAAACAACTGAAACGCCAAAAGGCTGAAGTGTGGATGACTCAGCGCGGACTCGATCAGCTACGAGAGGATTATATGCCGAAAAAAGGCACAAATCCAGTGATTAGTTTAGAACTGCTGGGGAATTATCTGCTGTTTTTGCGAAAATCACTTCCGAGTCAAGTGAATCCGCCTGTAACTGTCACCCAACCCCAACCTTCGTTGAGTTCAGAACCTGTACTGACCCAGAAACCAACAGATACAGAAATTTTACAACTGATTCAGCAGTTAGATAAAGAACTAGGAACCGACAATTATTTACCCATTTTTCATCTGCGTCAGAAATTACAACCTCCCTTATCTAGGGATGACTTAGATCAAGCCCTCTATCGTTTGCAACGGGAAGACAAAATTGAGTTGAGTTCATTAGTTGAGGCGATGCACTATACCTCAGAACAACTTCAAGCTGGGATTCCTCAAGAAATTGGGGGATCTTTATTTTTTATTATTGTCAACTAGCGGACTCATTTTTCACCATACCCGCCAATTCTGTTTGTAATCACTTCTAGGGATAATCATGGCAACTATTGATGAAATTATAAAACAAGAAGTCAACCCTTTTGATCCGGTAACCTTTAAAACCGGAAACTTTTGGCGAGAAGATCAACAAGTCGCCGCCACAGTTGATTCAATTCACCAAGAAGCAATTACTCAGGTGACTGAGGTTCTCCGATTAGTCGCCAGAGATCAGCGGACACGGACGATATTACTGGATGGAGACTCGGGTTCAGGGAAAAGTTATTTATTAGGACGTCTTAAAAAAAAGCTTAACCCTGACGCTTTTTTTATCTATATTGATCCCTGGGCAGATAATCAGCATATTTGGCGACATACGTTGCGCCAAATGGTAGATAGTCTGATGCAAAAGCCTGAAGGACAAGAAAGTTCTCAATTAATTCTTTGGTTGAAAGGACTATCAGCGTTTAAAGATCGCAGCATGATGAAGAGAATCCTGGGGGAACGAGGACTTTTTATTCGCAATTTTAGAAGCACTTATCCCTCGGGTATTTATCAGGCAAGAGATTTCTTTGGTGTATTGTATGGTCTCACGAATCCGGATTTATATTTTTTGGCTTGTGACTGGTTGCGAGGAGAAAATTTAGATCGAGATGACCTCAATGCATTAGGGGTTAATCAGCCTATCGATAATGAAGAAGCCGCGCGGGGAATAATCGGCAACTTTGGCAGAATTTCAGCATCGACAAAACCCATTGTTCTCTGCTTCGATCAAGCGGAAATGACACCGAAGTTTGCTGATGGAATTCCCAACTTACAATCCTTATTTAATCTTAATAGAACGTTCCACAATCAATATCTTAAAAATATTCTGGTTATTATCAGCATTGTAACGAATCAATGGAAGGTGAGTAAAGAACGTCTCGAACAATCCGATTTAGCCGGAATTGAAAAACAAGTTCGTCTAAAATCAATAAACCTTGAACAAGCTGAAGCCCTCTGGATAACCCGACTCTATTCCCTGCATGATCAAGCGACTCCTAAACCCGACTCTCCCCTTTATCCTCTCCAGAAACAAGCATTGGAGCAAAAATTTCCTGGGGGTAGAGCCAATTTGCGAAATGTATTAGGACTTGGCGGAGAATTATTTATTGAACATAAATTAGGTCATAAACCACCAATAGAAGATGCCGTTGCCACTTTTAAATTAATTTGGCTTAAAGAATTCCACAAAACCCAACAAAAAGTCGAGCGAATTCGTCAATTTTCATCGGTTGATCTGACACAAATGTTGCAACAGGCAATGAACGCCTTGCAGATCAACACTGACCCTCATCTTTTAAATCATGCTAAGTATAGTAGTTATTCCTTCAGTTATCAGCATCCCGATAAAACTGAACGACTAGGAATTTTCTGGAACGAAGAACCCAACATGACAAGCTTCAATGCAGCGATGAACGCCTGCGAAAAAGACCTGAAAAAAAACTGTTGTGATACTCTGATTCTGGTTCGAGCCGAAAAACTGGGTCAAGCCAAGAATAAAGGATATAAACTATTCAAAAAACTCTTCAACGGCTCACCGCCTCGTCATCTTACCCCCCATCTCGACTCTATCCATTATCTGAGAACCTATCAGCTTTTAGTCAACTCCGCCGGTGCTGGGGAATTAGTCATTCACCAACAAACCCTCGATCTCCCTACGTTAGAAAAATTGATTCGAGACTCTCACGTTTTACAGAATTGTCCATTGTTACAAGACATAGGAATTGTATCTAAACCCATTATTAAGCCTGAACCCGATTTAATAAAAATCAAAGACTTCCTCTTAAACCTCGTCAAAACCCAATTCATGATTGGACGGCAAAAACTCGTTGATTTAACCATGCAAGACTTCTCCCATATCGATGAATCCCAAATCAATCAGCAAATTCAGACACTCTGTCAAGAAAACCAAATCACCCTCATCCCCCCTGACGCTAAACCCCAAGATCAATCCGTCTGCTGGAAACCCCAGACTAAAAACAATACATCCCCCTAACTTAAATAATACTGACTCAAAACTCGTTGTCAGCAACGTGACTATTTATAACCCAAATAGAGCAAAACTAAACCTCGCTTACCCCTCTGCGCCCTCTGCGCCTACCTCTGCGTTACTCTGCGTTAAAAAAATCTGCCCATTTATCTCAGGTTGTATGGCGCTAAAGCGCAACTACAAACTTCTGCGTTAAAAAAATCATCCTATGTACCTCACCACCCCCAATGAAATCCGCCAAATTATATCCCAACTCACCCCCTATCCAACTCTCTGGCTAGACACAGAAGTCGCCGACTGGCAAACATCAAACCCCAGACTTTCCCTAATTCAAATATTAGCAGATCCCACAGACAGAACAGGCGATCGCGCTTATGTTTTTGATGTCCTCGATAACCCCGATATCGTCAGGGATTTCGTCGCTCAGATTATGGTGAATCCCGACATCGAGAAAGTCTTTCACAACGCCAGCTTTGACCTAAAATTTCTCGGCGGTAAACACCACGCCCAAAATATCACCTGTACATTCAAACTCGTCCGGAAACTGACGAAAAAATCCCGCAAAAATCCCCTGCAAGTCTCCAACAAACAACTCAAAACCCTCGCCGTCGAACTCTGTCACTTCACCAACGTTGATAAAACTGAACAAAGCAGTGATTGGGGACAGCGCCCCCTCACCCCTAAACAACTGCACTATGCCAAAATGGACACGGTTTATTTAGCTCATGTCCATCACTATTTATTACAATTAACACAGCCGCCTACTCCACCCCCAGTCGTGATGACACCAAAGCAACAAACAGAAACAGTAGAACATCCTCCCTTCAGTGCAACTAAAGTGCGTGTGGCGTTTGAATGTCCGCGTTTATTCTATTTAAAACAACATTTTGATGGGAACACTCTATTTATTCCACCGGGTCAATCTATCGGAATTGGTACTGCATTTCACACCTTAGCCAAAGCCTTTATCCAACTGGCTCAAGCAGATTCTCACTTTTCCGACTTATTAGAACCGTTCGCTGATCAATTAAATCACGAATCTGTAACACTGGGGATGCAGCAGTTATTTTATCAGCAGGTATTTTTCCCCTACATCGAATCCCATCCTGAAATGGCGACGGTATTGCCAAAACTGTGGCAAGGCTTAACTGCTTTAATCCAGCGTTGGGTGGAATTATTAGTGGTGAATCGCCGCTATTGTTTGCATGAAACGGTGATTAATCAAACTTTTATTTTGGAGGAACATAAGCTGAGTTATCGTTTTACTCTCCCCAATGGAAGAGTCCAAGAAGTAACGGGGCGATTTGATAGTTTAGTGTTTAATTTTGAACGCAATCGTCTCTGTTTAGTTGATTATAAAACCTACGAACCCGTTGACCCATCAGCGCAGTTGGCTCAAGTAGCACTCTATGGTTATATGCTCAATAAAACGAAAGGAGTGCTGGTTGATTCAGCGGTGTATTGTGTTCTCCCAGAGTTTAAGGAGTATGCTTATTCTTGGGAACAGTTGGAAGCGGCTGTCCATGAGTTGATTCCCCATAAGTTACAGCAAATGCAGGACTGGGTGAGTTGGCGACAGACTCATTCAAATCCGCCGCCACTCACGTCGAATGCTCACTTGTGTGAAATCTGTCCTCAACAGGAAACCTGTCAAACCTACTTTGAAGTAAAGAGTACGGATACACAGCTAAGGAAAGGGGAAGATGAGGGGACTTCTGATGGCGCTGAAGTGTCTACGACAAAGGGTGATGGCGCTAAAGCGCTGACTACGAACGGTGATGCGATCGCGCAACAGTTAGTTGAGACGTTACAATCCTTTAAGATAGATGTGACTTGTGTGGGAACCGCCGTTGGTCCAGCCTTTATCCGGGTGAAACTGAAACCCAGTCTGGGGGTAAAGATTAGTGCTTTGCTGAGATTATCGGCTGATTTACAGGTACAATTAGGGATTACCAATCCTCCCCTGATTGCGCCCCAACCTGGCTATGTCAGCGTCGATTTACCGCGTCCAGATCGACAAGTGGCGCGGCTTGAGAATTATATCACATCCCGGACGCCATCAGCCCATGCCCCCGTAAAAATTGCCATTGGTGTGGATTTAGATGGGAAACTCGTCGAAGCCGACTTATCGGATGCGAATACCTGTCACTTTTTGGTGGGGGGAACAACTGGAAGCGGGAAGAGTGAATTTTTGCGATCGCTCCTGTTATCCTTACTCTATCGCCATTCGCCCCAGCAGCTTAAAATCGCCCTCGTTGATCCCAAGCGTGTCACCTTTCCCGAATTCGCGCAAATCCCCTGGTTGTACGCTCCCATCGTTAAGGATAGCGAAGATGCGATCGCGTTGATGGAAAGTTTAGTCACAGAAATGGAACGGCGTTATCAGCGATTTGAGCAAGCCGGATGTTCTCATCTCGATGCTTATAATCAACAGAATAACCCACCCTTACCCCGTCTTGTCTGCATCTTTGACGAATATGCTGACTTTATGACCGAAAAAGATATCCGCAATGCTTTAGAATTGAGTATCACACGGTTGGGTTCAAAGGCGAGAGCGGCGGGTATCCATTTAATTATTGCTACTCAACGTCCAGAGGCGAGGGTGGTTACACCGATTATTCGGTCAAATTTACCAGGAAGAGTGGCGTTGCGGACAGCTAGTGAAGCGGATTCCGAGATTATTTTAGGCGGGAGACAATCGGAAGCGGCTTATCTTTTGGGGAAAGGAGATTTACTTTATAAAGTTGGGGCAAATTTGCAGCGGTTGCAGAGTTTATTTGCCCAAAGGATTGAATTGTGAAAACGCAGAGGTAAGCAGAGGTTTTAATATCATTTCCGGTTGAATACCCATAATTACGGTGAGGGGGGAGTAGGGGCTTAGTTACCAGGTCCCTACATTTTTATTAGGGGTGATGGGTCCGGACATCATATAACGCAGAGGTAGGCAGAGGGAGTGCGAAAGTTTTGTGTGGGGGAGGGGTGAGGGGTTCAGGATTATCATTTTGTTTTGACCCAAATGTGACTCAAACAGCCTCGGCTGAGTCATGCAATGAACGGATTGCTACGTTGTCCGGATAT
This sequence comes from Coleofasciculus sp. F4-SAH-05, assembly GCF_040222985.1. NCBI lineage: Bacteria > Bacillati > Cyanobacteriota > Cyanophyceae > Coleofasciculales > Coleofasciculaceae > Coleofasciculus > Coleofasciculus sp. F4-SAH-05. Next base: position 11,929 of record NZ_JAVKBY010000213.1, on the reverse strand, counting down.
AGAGTATTATTAATGAGGCGAATGACATTCAAGTTATGGGTTTCTTTGATAATCTTGTCCAAGAGTTTGAAAAAAATCCTGAGATTAAAACTGCTTTTGGCGAACATATTCACTGGGGGTATTGGCAGAATCCCCAAGATGCTGTTGGTAATTTGGTTGATTTTGCACAGGCGTCGGAACAACTTTCTCTCTTGGTTCTGGAAGTCGCTGATTTACAACCCCGAAATACAGTTCTTGATGCTGGGTGTGGTTGGGGTGGCACAATTGGGTTAGCGAATAAACTTTATCATGACCTTGAATTAATTGGCATTAACATTGATGCCGAACAAGTTCAACAGGCTAAAATTAAACATGAATCACTTCATGGTAATCACCTCTGTTTTCTTGAAGGAGATGCTTGTTCCCTTCCTGAAACATTACCTACGCTTGATTGTGCTTGGGCGTTAGAATGTATTTTTGCTTTTCCTTCACGCCAAAAATTCTTTACTCAAGTTAATCAAAGATTAAAAGATGGAGGTAAATTAATTGTCGTTGATTTTTTAATTGCTGAACCTATTGTTAAACTGTGGCAGTTTGTAGAAGCCAAAATATTGAGTCAAATTATCACTCAATCTTACGGCAAAAAGGCGACCAGTCAAGTCGAATTTATTGGATTAAAAGATTACCAAGACATAGCCAATCAAACTGGCTATATCCTCACAGAAAGAAAAAACATAACTAAAAATGTCCAGCCAACTTATCGTGCCATTGCTCCCACTATTATACGTTCTTTAAACGACTGGATTGCCGTGAGAGGACTAGAGTTTTTTAGTCAACTTAATTTGATTACCTATGAGTTGTTAATCTTTGAAAAAGTTGCTAAATAGGAAAAATTAAGTCGGTAGAAACAAGCAAAGTTAATTGTTTATTTTTTTATTCGTAATTGAATGTAAGGAATAAAACGAGGGTCATTAATGTCATTCCCCAAAGCAGCTTCTAGTTGTTCAACGTTTTGATAAGGAATAGATACTCTTTTAACCAATCTTCAAGTGTTTCTGTTTCTTGTCGATAAAAAATTGATTTAATGGTATTGGTATTTTATCCCCTAGTCCTTACCTGTATATTTTTTGGTGTAAGGGAGAGTTTCACTCTTATATTTTGCACGGACATGACTTGAGGTTTACTCATACCTATATGGCAGTGCAACAAAAGTTTAAATTATCACGGTCTAAACTATAGCATTTCGTTTTGACCCAGATGCGACTAAACTCACCCCAACTAATGTCTCCCATCTCCACGGTATAAGGCAGAGCAGACTATGATAGAACTATTGTCAATATAACCATGAATGGGCAACGTTATTTCAATCGTCAATATGAAAGGGGGTGTGGGCAAAACCACACTCACCGTCAACTTGGGGACAAGTCTGGCTAAAGAACATGGGATGCGAGTCTTAATCGTTGATCTCGATACCCAGATTAACGCGACTCTCAGCCTAATCCCTCCGGTACAGTTTACGAAATGCCGCAAACAAAAACGCACGCTACAACAATTAGTTAATCAAGCCTTTCAATCCCATTCGTTGTCGTCTCTGCTTGTTAACGAGGTGATTGTCCCCAACATTTGTCAGGTCAAAGGATTGGACTTGATCCCTGGTAATATCGAACTGTACAACGATTTCTTATTAGCTACCCAGATTTATACACAAGCCCATAGCAATCAGCAAGACTTTGAAAAAGGCTGGAATCATCTGGAAGATGCGTTAGTGAAGCGGATTATTCAACCGATTGTCTCTAATTATGACTGGATTCTGCTGGATTTTCCGCCAGGAGATAATTTGCTGACGCGCAGTGGTATAATTGCCAGTGACTTTTATCTGATTCCCGCCAAGCCTGAACCTTTATCGGTTGTAGGGATGGGGATTTTGGAAGGTCGCATCAGAAGATTAAAGCAGAGCGATCGCGCTACACTCAATTTACTGGGTATTGTCTTTTCTTCCCTGGGTCATGCAACGACGATGGCGGCAAAAGTAAAGAAGCGAGTCCGTTCTGATTTTGGTGACGATAAAGTCTTTATCACCGAAATCCCCACCAATGTCGCCATCGCTAAAGCCGTTGATGAGTTTCAACCCGTGGTTCTTACTGAACCCGCTTCCACGGGTGCTAAAGCGTTTACCGAGTTAACCAAAGAATTTCTCCAGCGAATTGCTTAGCCTGCGTCAGTGAGTCGGGAAGCTGGGAGAGATGGTGGAGATGGTGATAACTGTAAGGGATAGAGACGCAGGGTTGTAGGGGCGGGTTTTACCGATAACATTTTGCCACAAACCAACAACTTGACTAAACCCGCCCGTCTGGTTAAAACCGGGGGTAAAAACCGGGGGTAAAAACCTACCCTGTGATAATTATACCCTTGGGGCGGGGCGGGTTTAGTTACTTATGGGTGGGGAAAGAAACGATAGGTGTGAAACCCGCCCCTACAGAAACTTATTCACTTGATGGGTAAAATCGCTTACCATAGTAGACTGTTGCCGAAAGCTAGGGAAATTTCAGACGCAATACAGCGTTGATAATCTAGGCTGGCTGATACCGAACTGGGTAACGTTTCTCCAAGAGGATTTTATCATGGGATTTGTCATTGCCACAGTTAACATGAAAGGCGGCGTTGGAAAGACGACGCTAACCGTCAACTTGGCAACTTGCTTGGCGAAACAGCATCAAAAACGGGTTTTAGTGGTTGATTTAGATACCCAAATCAGCGCTACACTCAGCTTAATCGCCCCTCAAGATTTTGCTAAATCCAGAAAAGCGAGACGCACGCTGAATCAGTTAATTGATAAGGCAATTCGTCCCAATCGCCACGCCAAACTGACGATTCAGGATGTGATTCAATCTTACGTTTGTTCGGTAAAAGGATTGGATTTATTGCCCGGAGATATTGATCTGTATGATGAGTATTTAGTCTCCGAGATGCTGCATCAAGAAGCCAGTCGCGAAGAGACTCCCAATTTTAATCAGGTGTGGAATCGGTTTGAGCGGCTGTTGATTAAAAGTATTTTAGAACCGGTTATTGATAACTACGACTTTATTATTTTAGATTGCGCTCCTGGCTATAATCTGTTAACCCGTAGCGGTATTGTTGCCAGTGATTTTTATTTACTTCCGGCTCGTCCTGAACCTTTATCGGTTGTGGGAATTCAACTTTTAGAACGGCGGATTGCCAAATTGAAGGAGAGTCATAAGTCTGGCACATCTCTCGACTTACAGTTATTAGGCATTGTCTTTATTTTATCCGGAGGATTGCTGGGTCGATATTACAAGCAGGTGATGAATCGGGTAACAGAAGATTTTGTGCCGACGCAATTGTTTAAGAATCGCATTCCGATGGATGTGAATGTAGCTAAGGCGGTTGATAGTTTTATGCCTGCGGTTATCGCTTCTCCCAATTCTTCAGGGGCAAAAGCGTTTATGCGGTTGACAGAAGAATTTATCGAGAAAATAAATGCCTATCAGAATGAGTTTAAAAAGGGCTCTAATAAAATGAATTTGGCGAATTTGGAGTGATTTGTCCTTAGTCTTTTGTCCTTGGTCATTCGTCCTTTTTCGTCAGGAGGAAATTGATAATTTGGACGGGGCGGGTTTAGTGACATCTGGGTGACAATAAATGATAATGGTGAAACCCGCCCCTACGAACTGTTTTATCCTTGCTTCTTAATAATCTAAAAGCTATGGATAAGTAAAAGCTATAGCTATAGTTCTATCGCCGCATCAGATTTCCCCGTTGAGACAGAAATCAGTTGGGCTTGACGTCCACCTTCACTTAAATAGGTTAAATTCAAATGCAGATAAGATTCTGGTAAATAGGGTAATCGATCCGCCCATTCGATCGCGACGATTCCCAAGGGCATTTCCACGCCTTCCCAATAGCTTTCTATGTCTAACGCGGCTAAGGCTTCAGGTTCTAGGCGGTACAAATCTAGATGATAGAGGGGAATACGTCCTTCTGGATATTCGTTAATCAGAGTAAACGTGGGACTGACGATCGCGTCGGTGATTCCCAAGCCTGCACCCATTCCCTGCACCAGTGTGGTTTTACCCGCACCTAAATCCCCCTCTAGCAAAATCACAGTACCTGCGGGCAAAGATTCCCCCAGACGAACACCTAGCGATCGCGTGGCTTGTGCATCGGTTAGACGGAATTTAGTCATTCCTTACCCCTTTTACATCAGATGAGCGCGACTATACCAACGCAGTAACACCCGTGCTAACTTTTCTGGATTATGGCGCACTAGATTCGTGTGCTCATCTTCATCCATGACATTCGCTAAAACAATGCGGCGTCCTAACTCCTCGGTTGCTTCGCGATCCAGAAAAACCGGGTGGGAATTGACTTGGGCATACTTAATCAATGCTTCGGCAGAAGGCACTTTTCGATGCACCAAAACCGCATCAAACAAAGAGTGACCACAACCATTGTCCAGGGCGCGAATATGATCAGCAACCGTATATCCGTCCGTTTCACCCGGTTGAGTCATGATATTACACACATAGATTCGGGGAGCAGTACTTGCCGCGATCGCATCCGTAATTTCTGGCACTAACAGATTCGGCAGGATGCTGGTATACAGACTACCCGGACCAATAATAATGTAATCGGCTTCGTGAATCGCTTTGAGAACAGCGGGAAGAGCTGGAGGATTTTCTGGCGTGCAACCCATCTTGACGATTTTACCATTGGCAGCCGTAATATTCGATTCGCCTTCAATCCGACGCCCATCTTCTAATTCTGCCCAGAGACAGACATCACTCAATGTCGCGGGAAGAACTCGTCCTCGCACCGCTAAAACTTCAGAACTGGCGGCAATTGCCCGTTCTAAGTCCCCCGTAATCTCGCTCATTGCCGTCAAAAATAAATTACCAAAACTGTGACCTACTAGACCATTCCCCGCTGAGAAACGGTATTGAAACAGTTCGGTTAATAGTTTTTCTTGGTCTGCTAAAGCTGCCAAACAGTTGCGAATATCTCCCGGAGGCAGAACCCCAAATTCTTGCCGCAGCCGCCCAGAGGAGCCGCCATCATCGGCTACGGTGACAATGGCAGTGATATGGGCGCTGTAAATTTTCAGTCCTCGGAGTAAGGTAGACAACCCAGTACCGCCTCCCACGACGACAATTTTCGGACCACGATACAGGCGACGATGGGCGATCAGCACGTCTACCAGTTCTTCATCGCCTCCGGGTTTTAATGCCTCCGTAATCGAACCCACCGTCCGGGTTTGTCCCCAGAAGATAAACATCAGACCACAAATAATCGCGATCGGTCCGGATACATAGTTGGGAATAACCGTGGTGATGGTTTCCAGAATGGTGGACGTGAGTTGGATTAAGTAAAAAATGGGGGTCAGCTTTGCCCAAATCGCTACCCCCAGACTCGTTAGTAGTACACCTATGGCACTGAGAAGCAACCAGCGTTTGACGAATAGTCCAGGGGCTAACCACTTAAACCACCGATTCACTTGTCGGGGCGTCCTACCTCTTGACTCGTTATGCAGGGTTCGTAGAGCGCGTTTGAGGAGACTAATTGAGGACATTGCTGATACCAGAAACGGAGAACAAAACTGGATAGACTTTAGCTAAGAGCAGGGCAATTGCTCAAGTCCTTGACGGGAGGTGTAGGATTGTCTGCTGTCAACTGTGCCATATTCTTTTATTAGCTGGGAGGATGGGTTGGTCAGGATACATTTTGGAAATTATACCGGGACGACTGATTAATCCAACGGAGAACGTCAATAATCACAACGACTAGAACACCTGTCGGTGTCATCGAAGTCGATGCTAGAATTCTTCAAAACTGTAACACGAGATACACAATCATCCGTCATGCACTAGACTGGTGTTCTAGGAGACAGCAAGGTAGATGGGAAAGCGAATTTTAGGACTAGACCCAGGGTTAGCGATTTTAGGCTTTGGGGCAATTATCTGCCAAGCTGAAGTTAAACAAATGACCAAGGTTCGGGGAAAATCAACATCTGAATCTGTACAGTTATTGGATTTTGGTGTAATTCAGACGCCAGCGCGGACGGAACTGGGAAAGCGACTCTGTACAATTTACGAAGATTTACATACTATCCTGGAGCAGTGTCAACCGGATCTAGTTGCCGTAGAGAAGCTGTTTTTTTACCGGATGGGTAATACAATTACTGTGGCTCAGGCACGGGGGGTTGTCACCTTGGTGTTAGCCCAGCATCAGGTGCCAATGGTAGAGTTTACACCTGGACAAGTGAAGCAAGCATTGACAGGTTATGGGAATGCAGACAAGCACGAGGTACAGCAAGCGGTGGCGCGAGAGTTAAATTTAGAGAGTATACCTAAGCCAGATGATGCCGCAGATGCTTTGGCGGTGGCGTTAACGGCATGGTTTCATCAATCAGAATGTTAATACCCTCGCTTGAGCGTGATAGGAGTTCTGCTGCCTTGAGCAATACCAACATGTAATTTGATATCAGATGGGAATCATTACTCGAATCACGGATTGGTTAGAAACCCATTGGGTCACTCCTGCTTATGCTGGATGGATATTAGCAGGTATTGCGATTTGTTTCTTTGGTGCGGCGACCAATACTATGTCAGGGTGGCTGTATGTCATCAGTGGTATAACGTTTGCGCTATTGGGGTTAGCTGTCATTTTACCGCCGCGATCGCTACGTCATCTTCAAGTCCACCGACATCCCCTCTTTCCAGTTAGTGTGGGTGACGAACTCACCATTGAAATTGATATCGAAAATCCCACCCCTAAACCCAAAACATTATTACAAGTTCAGGACATTCTCCAATCGGAACTGGGAAAACCCGTGCAAACCGCGATCGAAACCATTGCGCCGAGGGGGGTCTATCACTGGGTTTATTTCCATTCCACCACTAAGCGGGGAGTCTATCACTGGCATGAAATCCAACTAAGAACTGGAAACCCCTTAGGATTATTTTGGTGTCGTCGTAGCCGCCATGCGCCAGCCACAGCGATTGTGTATCCTACAGTATTACCCTTAACCAGTTGTCCAATCGTTGACGAAATTGGCACAGATGATAGTCTACAACTGTTAAGCGATCGCCGTTCTCAATCCGCCACAGAAGACCTGACGCGATCGCTACGACCTTACCGAGTGGGTGATCCAACTCGTCTTATTCATTGGCGTACCAGCGCCCGGTATGGAGAATTGATGGTACGGGAGTTAGAAGTCTTTACGGGGTCTCAAGAAATTGTCATTTGCCTCGATAGTGCGGTAAGTTGGCAATCCGAGGATTTTGAATCAGCCGTTATTGCTGCTGCTTCCCTCTATTTTTATGCCTGTTCTCGCCAGCTTGACGCTAGACTCTGGACAGCTAGAACCGGATTATTACACGGTAATCAAGTTGTATTAGAAGCCCTAGCTGCAACCCAACCGGGAGAAGATGCAGACGCTGGTGATCCTCCCCATCTTCCGTTAATTTGGCTCACCCAACAATCCCCCAGTCTCAATTCCCTTCCTCCGGGTAGTCGTTGGTTATTTTGGTCTCCATCCACAGTAGCCCAACCTGACCGACACACTTCAGGACTGACCAATTGCGCGGGTCAAATTATTGATAAAGAGGAACCCTTACAACGTCAGCTACAACAGTCCCTTAGCCGGATTTAACAAGTTTTGAGTTTCCTGTAGGGGTGGGTTTCACTGTAGGGGCGGGTTTCACTACTAAAGTTTTTTACTTCACTCAAATGCGACTAAACCCGCCCCGGCTACATCTGAAATACCCCTATCAAGGTGTGGGGGTTTGGGGGAGCAATAGAACCCCGTCCTCAGCGAAACGAGGTGGAGCAGGGCGGGGATGCCTTCACTCCCCCAAGCAAAAAGCGGGTATTCAATATACCTGTTTTTTGCTATTCTTAGTGTCCTATTTTAAAATAAGCGACATAGTATTGAAGACGCCATGTTAGTATTTGAGGCAAAATTACGAGGAACAGACGAGCAGTACGCCATCCTAGATGAGATGATTCGCACTGCTCGCTTTGTGCGTAATAGTTGCCTCCGATACTGGATGGATAACAAAGGGGTTGGTAGATACGACCTCAATAAATATTGCAAGGTTCTCAGAGAACAGTTTGAATGGTGCAAGAAGTTATCGGCTCAAGCTTGTCAGGCTAGCGCCGAGAGAGCTTGGAGCGCCATTGCTAGATTCTTTGATAACTGCAAGAAAAAGGTTCCAGGTAAGAAAGGTTTTCCCAAATTTAAAAAACATCAAACTCACGGCTCTGTCGAGTACAAGGTTGATGGATGGGTACTATCGGATGACCGATTAACCATTACGTTTAGGGATGGCTTCAAGGCTGGAACCTTTAAGATGTGGGGTACTCGTGACTTGCACTTTTACCAAAAAGAGCAAATTAAGCGAGTTCGTGTTGTGCGTCGGGCTGATGGATACTACGTCCAGTTTTCCATTAACCAAGAACGTAGAGAACATCATGAACCCACCAACCGCATGGTAGGCATAGATGTTGGTCTAAACCATTTCTACACTGACTCCGATGGCAATAAAGTAGAGAACCCTAGGTTCTTGAGAAAGTCTGAAAAGGCATTAAAACGCGCACAGAAGCGTGTGTCTCGTAGAGGTAAGGGTTCCAAGAATCGTCTCAAAGCCATCAAGCAGCTAGGCAGAACGCATCTCAAGGTGTCAAGGCGGCGTAAAGACTTTGTGGTTAAGACTGCAAGGGCGCTTGTCCAGTCGGCAGACTTGGTAGCCATTGTAGACGCGGCAGCGGCTTGCCGAAGGCTAGACCTAAAAGTGCGGAACATGGTAAAAAACCATCATCTAGCCAAGTCAATATCTGACGCTAGTTGGACATTATTTAGGCAGTGGTTGGAATATTTCGGGAAGGTGTTTGATGTGCCAGTAATTGCTGTTGCACCTCATTACACGTCCCAGGACTGTTCCAACTGTGGAGAGGAAGTTAAGAAAGCTTTGTCCTCCCGTACTCATAAATGTCCGCATTGCGGTTATTTGGACGACCGAGATGTGAATGCTGCCATTAATATTTTGATGAAAGCATTACAGGGACTAGCTCAACTACCGAGGGGCACTTCGTTTAGTTACGCCTGGGGATGAGATGACCCGCTGCTTGGAGGGGGAAACCCCAAAAAGTAAGGTTGCTCGTAGAGCCAGGAAATCTCATCAGCAATGATGGGAATCCCCACCTTCAACGAAGTAAGGTGGGGAGGATGTCAATTTCCGTATCCGGTAGAAGGCTTGCGTTAAAATGCAAAGAAAAGTGAACGATCACACTAAAGAATAGGGTATCTAGCGAATTTAACTTATGAGTACATCAGAAAGCACAAATCTTTCCAGTGAGAAAACACTGGCAGCAATGAAGAATTTTGCCGAAACTTATGCTAAACGAACTGGCACATACTTTTGTGCTGACCCCTCGGTAACGGCTGTCGTCATCGAAGGATTAGCTAAACACAAAGATGATTTAGGTTCACCCCTATGTCCATGCCGTCATTACGAAGACAAAGAAGCTGAGGTGAAAGCTACCTACTGGAATTGTCCTTGCATCCCCATGCGTGAGCGCAAAGAATGCCACTGTATGTTGTTTTTGACACCAGACAACGAATTTTCTGGAGAACAGCAGGAAATTACCATTGAGGAGCTTCAATCCGTTCGAGATAGCATGGCTTAATTGTCTTTAAGTCATTGGTCATTTTCAACTCTAAATGACCAATGACTCATAATCTGGAATTGATCACCTATGACTAAGCAATTTTGGCAAGGTGTCGAGCAATTTAATCAACAGGAATTTTATGCCTGTCATGACACCTTAGAGGCATTGTGGATGGAGGCAGCCGAACCAAACAAACAGTTTTATCAAGGTATATTACAAATTTCGGTAGCCTGCTACCATCTCAATAATCTTAACTGGCGTGGCGCTGTCATCTTGCTTGGGGAGGGAATTAGACGCTTAGGTGACTACCAACCTATTTATGAGGAAATTCAGGTTACAGAGTTAATTAGCAATAGTTATCAGCTTTTGCAAATCCTGCAAAAAACCGGAGCAGAAGGCATTTCTGATTTAGTGAAGTCATTAACGGCACATCAACTCAGTGAGGAGGGGGCGTCAGAAATTGTTCGTTTACCTAAAATTATTCGAGTTAATTTAAGTTAATTGTAGGGGTGGGTTTAGCCATAAAGTTGGCTGATCACCAATAGCTTATAAACAAAGTTATCAGTCAACTGTAGGGGCGGGTTTAGCCACTAATTTTAGCTTGTCACCAATAGCTTATAAACAAAACCCGCCCTTATTAATAAGTCCCAGGACTGGTTTTTTAGAATTATCCCCACCCAAATCCGAGATTCAGGTAGGGATAAGGAGTAAGTTAACTCTGAGTCGAGTCTTTGCCAAGCAATTGTCCTTTAAGAGAATCAAACTCTTGAGCCAATTCTTGGCGACTTTCAGCTTTCCAAAGATAACGGGCAATAAACCAGATTGTGTAACCAATCCCAACAAGTTCAAAAATTGGGGCTAATAAGGGAATGTCGTTAATGGCATCCAGTACAGCTAGGGTAACATACACGGTGATAAAGCCAGCTATCACTAGACCAATCAAAATGATGGCTTGTTGGTACTCGTAATAAAATGCACTGATTATCGCCGGAAGTTTGGACAGGAAGTCAAACACAGGCTGTACCCATTCCTGCCAAGCTTGATCCGTGGTTTGACCCGCAGCGGGAAGCTTGGCTTGATTATTAGCCGGGAGTTGGGCGACTGTCCCAGGTTGGTCAACATTGACATCTACTTTAGACTCTGGGCTTTTTGTAGCGTCGGCTTGAGCTGTCTTGACCTCTGGGGGATTACCCTCAGTATATTCGGATTTTTGTGGATTCGGTTCCATAGTTCCTCTACTGTGACCTCAAGTAGGACATTTTATCGTTTGTCTGAGCAGGATGGGTATAATAGGCAGAATATTAAGCTTTCGCCTATCTTACCAAAAGTTTTCTCATGACTTCGGTGGAAGCAAAAAACTGATACTCAAACTCTGCCATACCTGGCTCATTTACCTCAATCAGCGAGAATGATCCCGCTACAATCTTTGATTTAACGGTGGGAGAATGTCAATGTTCCCCTCTTCTATTCACTCGTTACGTGAGTGGGAAAGAAGCATCCGGAAGCCAAACAGCACCCAGATCCCCGACTTCTCTAAAAAGTCGGGGATCTATACTCTTAACGACTATGGAAGGCAGAAGCAGGGGTTTGCTCGCTGACTAATAGACCAACATCATCATAGAATAGATATGATGCTTCTCCCTAAACAAATGTGAGAACAGGAGATGCGATCGCGTCCGGTTCTACCGATGATATTTCACCTGTACAATAGACTTCACAGGAGTTATTGGGGCTTTCAATGAGTTTAACTTTATGCAGTTTCGCTCCTAATTTTTGGATTGGTGACTGGAGCAATTGCCGAATATAGATGGCAATATTTTCTGCCGTCGGCACAACCTGGTCAAAGTAAGGGATGTCTTTGTTCAGGAAGGTATGGTCAAAGGGCTATACGACATAATCATCGATTACCTTCTGCAACGCTCCCAAATCGACAATCATCCCGGTGCGCGGGTCAATTTCCCCTTTTACGGTAACCTCTATATGATAATTATGTCCGTGACCGTTCGGGCGAGCGCATTTGCCGTAGATTTCACAGTTTTGGTCATAACTGAGTTGGGGATGAGCCAGCCGATGAGCGGCGCTAAAGTTGGTCGATACGGTGAGATATGCTTCCATTCCGTTTCGTGACGTCCTCCTACACCGACCCTACGGGTACGGTTGTAGGCTTCCTTTGGGGTTCCGTTTCAGAACGACGCTTCCGGCGTTTTATAGTGGGGAATACGCAAGAGCCCACTTCTTGCTTATCGCCAGAGAAACTGTAGTT